>JAEYXR010000018.1 GCA_023431215.1 Bacillota bacterium | reverse complement strand
GTACTCCTCCTGGCCATCCGGTAGTACTCATTAAGCCGGACATCGCCTGACCAACAATATCGTAGCCGGCACGTTTGCTGTAGGGTCCGTAATGACCAAATCCTGATACACAACCATAAATAATACCAGGGTTAATTTTACGCAAATCATCATAACCCAAGGCAAGCTTTTCCATAACACCAGGACGATAGTTTTCCAAAACAATATCGCTCTGCTTTACAAGCTCGCGAAAAATTTCTTTACCCTTTTCTGATTTTAAATTTAATGTCATGCCTGTTTTGTTGCGATTTAGATTCATGAAGTAGGCGCTTTCCTTCATATCTCCCTTTTCGATAATGGGGGCATTGCCACGAGCATCGTCTCCCCTGCCTGGCAATTCAATTTTTATAACCTCTGCACCCATATCCGCAAGCAGCATACCGCAGTAAGGGCCTGCCAAAACACGGGTTAGGTCCAAAACCTTGCAGCCGGACAGCAATCCTTTACGTTCCATATAAAATTCCTTTCTTGTAACCATCAAATGGTGTTGTTGATTACAAGAACAAGCAAATACCGTGCCAAATCTAAATTTCCGCTTTGCATACTATTACAAAAAATTAAATTATGTACTTATTTATCAGTTAACAACAAATTGCCCCTTGCCTCCTTATCCATATTTGACCATCCCGACAAATTTCTAGAAGGTACAAGGATGTTTCTTGCGTTTCATATCCACATACGTTTCATCTGTAATCTAGCATTTGGAACACACAGTAAATCTTAATTGTTTTTATTGCCATGATGGTTTTAAAACTAACGATCCAATAAGTTTTAAAAGGTATACTTTAAAATTTACACCTTTAATATCAACAAATAGCTGTTCACTCAAATAATTTACCTGGCGTGCTTTATAAATTGCAGCACATCACGCAATAGGTGAATGATGAGTAACAATCTATAGAACGGGATAAAAGGATACAACGTTAAATAAAAAGCAGGGAGCAGTCATTAAGACTACTCCCTGCTTTTTATTTACGTGTTAAGTCAGATAAATATTACCCATACTGGGTCTTCTATTTGATGTTAATGCCAAACAAAACTTTTTGGGTCTACACCTGATTATTTCAAGACCCGAAGGCCAGATTTCATCCCACTATAAGATTGTTACTCTTCTAAACAACTCCCGTGTAAACGCCTGTCGATTCTTCAACACCTAACTTATTTATGCCGTATGTTGCAAAATTTAAAAATCTAGCTGACATAGAAGGCAAAAAGCATTTAGAAGTCTCATGTTTCCATTGTATATAGAACTGCACCACCCTTTTAGAAGGGTAAAATGTAAAAATCCTCCATGCTTTCGCATGAAGGATTTTTGGTGGGAGCGGATGGATTCGAACCATCGTAGCTGAAAAGCAACAGATTTACAGTCTGCCCCCTTTGGCCGCTCGGGAACACTCCCATATTCAATTGACGCTTAAGCTTTGGCTTGATGGAGCTGGTGGACGGATTCGAACCCCCGACCTGCTGATTACAAATCAGCTGCTCTACCGGCTGAGCTACACCAGCACAACAATTACAGCGCCTAAATAATATACCACGTATCCACAGCAATGTCAACACCATTTAAAACACTTTTTGCAAAATTTTTTTCTCTTGTTCTAAAAAGCCTTTTACCTGCATAGTACACCGCCAATAGTTTTATTGTTGCCTGTTTGCTTTTTACTATCCTCGCTAACCTTTGGTTTTTTGATGTAAGTATACCACACCAC
Organism: Bacillota bacterium; assembly: GCA_023431215.1. Taxonomy (GTDB): domain Bacteria; phylum Bacillota; class Clostridia; order Oscillospirales; family Ruminococcaceae; genus Angelakisella. The sequence goes on along the minus strand of JAEYXR010000018.1, from coordinate 15,329 downwards.
AGCTTGCACAAGGCAATCCATGCCTTTTTGTAGGGAACTACATATTTGTCTATTTGTGCACAAACAGTATGGAATTTTTGAAATTTACACGGTATAATCAAGAAAACAGCAGGGCTGATTTATAATATTATCCACAGGAGGCCATTATGAAACCACAGTTGCGGTTTGAAACTCTCCTTACCAGCGGTTGCCTTACAGGCGACGCTTCCCCACTGCCCGATTTGCTGGGCAGCCCAAACCTCCAAAACAAAACAGCCTTTTATTTGGACGAGCACGATGAAATTTTTGAGGGCTACGGTAAAGTGAAAAATTCATTTCCCTACTGCCATTATACTGCTTACCGCCGCAATACCGAGCCCTTGCAACTGCCTTGTGCTATTTTGGAAAATAACTTTTTGCGTGCTGTATTCTTGCCTACCTTAGGCGGCCGTTTGTGGCAGCTAACCGACAAGGCCACCGGCCGAGAGCTGCTTTACACCAACGATGTCATACGTCCCAGTAATCTTGCCATCCGCAATGCCTGGTTTAGCGGCGGTGTTGAGTGGAACATCAGCCTCATTGGTCACACACCCTTTACCATGGACCCGCTTTTTACCGCCCGCCTTCAAAGCAGCAGTGGAAACCCTGTACTGCGTATGTACGAGTATGAGCGTGTCAGAGGCGTTGCCTGGCAAATGGACTTTTGGCTGGATGAGCAGGATACCTTCTTAAACTGCCGGATGCGCATTCACAACGAAACTGATGAGGTTGTCCCCATGTACTGGTGGAGCAACATGGCAGTACCGGAATACTCCGGCGGCCGTGTGGTGGTACCTGCTAAGGAAGCCTACACCAATCGTACAGATTCCGTCCATAAAGTGCCCGTTCCTTTGGTGGATGGCATAGACATTTCTCGTTACAACAATATTCCCAGTCAGGTGGACTACTTTTTTAAACCCCTGCCTGGCCACAGCCGTTTTATCGCAAATTTGGGCACAGACGGCTACGGCCTGCTACAGCGTTCTACCGAAAAACTGCAAAGTCGTAAATTATTCAGCTGGGGAAATAACGATGCCTCCCGCCGTTGGCAGGAGTTTTTGACCCAGGACGCCGGCCCTTATGTAGAGATTCAGGCAGGACTGGGACAAACCCAGTACGGATGCCTCCCCCTGGCTCCCCACACAGCCTGGGAGTGGCTGGAACAATACGGGGCGGTACAGCTAGGCGGTGACATTGCAAATGCTGATTTTTCAGCGCTGGCACAGCAAATTGAAACTGCGCTGGAACAATCCGGTACCACCACTTGTGAGCTTGAAAACATTTTAACCTCCACCCGACCTATGGCAAAAACAAAAGCCGAGGAAATCATCTTTCATGGAGGCGGATGGGGAGCTCTTGCAAACCTTTGCCGCAAACGCCAGGGGTTGTCTGTGCTTTCTTCTCATTTGGAGTTTGGCAGCCCCCAAACAGAGCAACTGCAATGGATACAGCTGCTGGATGAGGGCACCCTGCCTTGTCCCGACGCTTTGGAGCCACCCAAAAGCTTTACCGCAGACCCTTTTTTGCTGGGCTTACTGCATAAGGCTGCCGATGGCGGTGATGCTGCAAACTGGTATGCGCACTACCTCCTGGGTGCTGGCTTATCTGCATCCGGCAAGCAGCTTCAGGCTTTGGAACGGTTTGAGCGTTCTCTTTCTTTGGCGCCAAACCCCTGGGCATACCACGGCATTGCCGCAGCACGGCTTTTGCTGGAGGAAAAGGAAGCTGCAGCCCATGCCATGCTGGAAGGGTTAAAACTGTGCCACCATCTTGCCTATGTCAAAGAGGGCCTGCGGATTCTGCTGGCTGCCGATACCCCTCAGCAGCTGTTGGAGATACTGCCCTCCTTTCCCCGAGAGATTACCCAGGATAGCCGGGTCATGCTATTTACCATTGTCGCACTGCACCGCCTTGGCAGGCACCGGGAGGCCTATGAGCTGCTTACCAGCGGACAGGGGCTGGAAGTTGCTGACCTGCGGGAGGGTGAAGACTCCCTTGGGCCTCTATGGCTGGCTTTACACAGGGAGCTTTATCAGGATGAAGCCCCGCTCCCCCACCACTTTAACTTCTATTCTCTGTAAAATTTTAGGGCGCTGCCGATATTTTCGGCAGTGCCCTTCTTGTTTTACCATTTTACTTTTATCTTGCTTTGGCAGCTGCTTCTTTTGCAGGCTGATTAATCCGCCTCTGTTACGCATAATTGCTTTAACTGTTGTGTTTCCCTTATCCTGCTCCAATTGAAAAAGCCATACATATCATTGCAAAAAAACATTGTAAAGCAAATTACCATAGGTAAATAAGAGGTATCTTGTTTGGCTGCCAAAACCCACAATACAATTAAAACAATATCATTGGCGGCATAGGCCAGCGCATAGGCAGAGCTGCGGCAATAGGTAAGATAAGATGCCACAAAGCTGGTTGTAATGGAAATAGTGCTGAACGTTAAATTGGCTGTGTTAAAAAACCTAAGAATATAATAAAATACGGCCGTTACAATAACAGCAAAAAATATCATTCTTGCTACCTGCCGTTTATTAAGTTGTGCCACCTCAACCTCACTTTTTCCTTGTTCAAAGGGGTGCTGCAGCCAGGAATATACCGACAAGGCCGCCATGGGGGTTGTCATCCCAAGGTAGGTAATCATTTCTCCGTAATATTGAAACTGTAATGAAATTACCGAATAAAGCAAGCTAAAAACAATGGTTAGAATTTGTCCCAGTACATTTCCTTTTGCAACAAAAATCAACGCCGTAATGCCAATTAACGATGCCACTAACGTCAGCAGCGACAGCTGTTTCCCCATAAGAAAAGAAACTGTTACCACTGCAACAGAAGCCAGCCATAATCCCCATTCAAATTTTGACAGCAAACAAAAAGGATTGCAGATTTTCATTTGTAAACCTCCAAAAAAAGAAACACCCGTGATGCACATCTTCAAAGACCTAACGATGTGCAGACGAATGTTGTATTCCTGGCTACCCGGTGGCAGCAATGATATTCAATTTGCTTTATTCGTGTTGTTAATAAAACGCACCATGCAACAAACAAGCGCAATTTTTACAGAAGCCAATACAAAGCGCCACGGCTTTTTCAGGGGCGGCTTCATCGGCAGCCCTATTATTATACACAAATCACAGCTCAGGAGCAAGTTGATTTTTTCAGTTGGGTTTTTAAATTCAAACAACGGCGGCATCACCCCTCCTGCCACCGCTATTTTTACCTTACTATTAAAACAATTGGTAAGGCTCCCTTAACGCCGATAAGTGGGCGTATTGTCCTTTGCCGGCTCGTAACCCATGCGGGCGGATACTGTGGCTGTGGCGCTGAGAAGCACCTGCAGGTGCTTCTCAATATACTCGTCTGTCATACGGGTAACCGGACCGCGGACACTGACGGCTCCCACGACCTGGTTGGTGTAATCTTTAATGGGCGCTGCCACCTGCCGAAAACCGGCTTCCGATTCTTCATTGTCAAAAGCATACCCTCTGACACGTACCTTTATCAGCTCTTTTCGGAGCTGTGAAAGAGAGGTAATGGTGTTGGCAGTTTGTTGAGGTAAGCCTTTTACCGCCATAAGCTGCTCCAATTTGCGGGACTGATAGCAGGTTAAAAACAATTTTCCTGCGGCGGTGCAATGCAGCCCTCCCAGAGTACCCAAAGGATTTTGCATTGCCGTGGTTTTTAAGGGGCCTGCCACGGTTTCCAGCGCCATTGCCGTCATATCGTACTCCATGAGCAGGCTTACTGCCTGGCCAAATTCCTGAGAAATGGTATGCAGATACGGCATACACAGACTGCGCATGTCGGTACGGCTGCGGATATCATCACCCAAACGGCAAAATTTAAAGGTAAGGCTATACCGTCCGGTGTTAATATCCTGTACCGCATAACCCTTTGCCTGCAGTGCCGTTAAAAACCGATGCACCGTGCTGATATTCATTTGTGCGCCCTTGGCAATGTCAGAAATACGCATAGGCTCCGGCTGAATGCAAAGAAATTCCACCAGCTCAAAAAGCCTTTCTGTGGATTGGTTGGCGTTTTTAGAGTCTGTCTTCAGTTCTCCCTTTGCCATGGTTTTCCGTCCTTTTTCTGTACTTGTCCCAAGCTTGTATTTAAAAAATACGCACCCCTTGACTCTTCAGTGTTTGCTGTACGGCAGCGACGGTGACGTTTTGAGTGGTCACACCCTCCCGCAGGGAGATTGCCGCTGCCACACCTGCCGCCTGACCGGTAAGCAAACAGCAGGAAATATTGCGAAAGGCACAAAAGGCAATATCATCTCCGGAAATGCACCGTCCCGCCACCAGTAAATTGTCTACATGCTGAGGGAGCAAAGCCCGGTAAGGAACATGAAAATAACGTCCCGTTGTGGGTATGAGCAAAACGCCCCTGCCGTCTACAAACTCGGGGTAAACGCCAATGCTGTCTTCAAAGCGTGCCTCACTCATCACATCGTCGGCAGTAAGCCAGTAATGCCCGCGGATACGGCGGCTATCCCGCACACCCACCTGCATGGCAAAGTTTCGCAGCTTCACATTTTCAAAGCCCGGCAGATATTTGCGCATGGCTTGCAGGGCATACAAGACATTCTGTCTGCCCTGCATTTCTGCCTTGGTCAAATCAAATACGTCGGTGCAGTCAATGTTGCATATATAAATCATATTCAGCCCGGTTACATTGCCGTCAGCAGTTACCGTGCTGTATGTGCCGCCAATGGTAACATGGGGTATCATGGGGATAATGCCTTCCTCATAGGCTCTGTGAAAGCATTCGTCAAAAAACGGGCTAAACATATCCAGTGTTTCATCGTCGTCCAGCTGCTGCTCCCAATATCCTCCCCAGTCGCGGTAGGTGGGCTTTAGCTCCTGCTTGATGTAATACTGAAACCTGGCTGCATTTACACCGCTGACATGGAACATAGGGGTAACCGCCATCAAGCCTTCTTTTTGGGGCTTTACAAAAGGTACACCGGCATGGGCGGCAACATCGGCATCTCCGGTGCAGTCAATCACACGCTGTGCCATGATGGCAGCCCTGCCCGATTTACTCTCGGTGATAATGCCCTTAATCTTTCCTTCTTCTACAATGGCATCTACAGCAGTACAATGCAGCAGCGGTATTACCCCTGCTTCCAGCAGCAATTTATCAATAACGCATTTAAAAAGCTCTGTATCCAAAGCCTGGCTTATGGATTGACATTCATCATGGCTTGCTCCCATGTTTTTTGCCGTTTCCTCCAGCTCCCGCAGAATCCCTCCGGCTTCTATGGTACCTTCATGTCGAAACCATGCTACAGATTCCACCCCGCTGTGGGTAATGTTACCGCCAAAGCATCCGTAATACTCTACCAGCATGGTTTTTGCACCTACTCTGGCAGATGCAAGGGCTGCCGCAATGCCGGCCGGCCCCCCGCCCACTACTAACACCTGTGTTTCGGCTAAAACCTGAATATGGCGGCCAGCCTCTACAATACTTTTCAAAGCGATACACCCCTTTTTACAGACTAATATCTCATATAACAAACAAACTCATGTGATAGTTACATCTTTTAAAGCATAAAGATTGTACATGCTACCAATGGCAACAGCTGTGAAAACTAAATGACCCCTGCCGGCAGCTTATACACAATGACTTTGTTGATGCAAATTGGTTGGATAAAGCCATAGTAAAAGGGCTGCTGCTGTCAGCGCCCTTTTCCGTTACTACCTATCATGTCCACAATGCGATTTGATTTCTTGAACCATATGGGCTGCGTGTCGGCTTGGCTGTTCATGTTGTTATCCATTTTGTGGCTATCCTTTTATCTGCACATCAGATAATTTTGCTTATAGAAACTGCTTATGTGCAAAACCGCAAGCATCATAACTGCTCTGCATTTATTATACAAGAAAAGTAATATGGGAACAAGCACAAATAAGCCATGGAAACCTTCTCTTATTTTATAATAAGAGGATTTCCACAACTTACCTGTGCTGTGTGAAGGAATATACGAGTGTTTAACTTTGCTTAAAGGTAGCGGACATTTTGCTTTGCCAGCTCCTGCTGAACGTGCTTTACATCTACAGTGGCAGTGGTGGTGCCGTCACGCAAAGACACAGCGGCAGCAACACCGGCAGCCTGCCCGGTGGTAACACAGCAGCTCATGTTGCGATAGGATACATGTGCCACACGGTCGCCGGAGATGCACCGCCCTGCTACCAGTAGGTTGTCAATTTCCTTGGGCACCAGGCAACGGTAAGGTATTTGATAGTAACGTCCGGTGGTGGGCAGAATCAGATAGCCGATGCCATCGATAAACTCTGGGAAAATACCCACAGAATCCTCAAACCTGCCCTGATTCATCACATCCTCTTTGGTCAGGGTGTAATGACCCTCCACCTTGCGGCTTTCACGGGTTCCCAGTGTCATGCCAAAGTTACGCAATTTGGCATTTTCAAAACCGGGTACCTTTTTGCGCAAAATATCAATGCAGTATATGGCATTGCGTCTGCCCTGAATCTCTGCCTTGGTAAGGTCCTCTACGTCGGTGCAGTCAATACCGCTGATAAACACCACATTCAGCTGGGTTACTTCGCCTTCTTCGGTAATGCTGCTCCAGGTTCCGCCCAAACAGGCGCCGTCTTCTTTGGGCACAATACCCTCTGTAACGGCTTCCACAAAGGGTTTTTCAAAATAAGGGCTGAACAAATCATCCTCTTTACCGGTGGTTTCAATGCTCCAGTAACCGCCCCAGTCCTTATAGGTGGGCTTTAAATCATTTTTTATGTAATCCTTAAAGCGTGCTGCATCTACACCCTTACAGTGGAACATGGTGGTAACGCTCATTAGCTCATTTTTACTGCCCTTGGTAAAGGGTGCCCCCGAAAGTGCCACAATATCGGCGTCACCGGTGCAGTCAATGACCCGCTTTGCCATAATGGCAAGACGGCCGGATTTGCTCTCGGTAACAATGCCCTTTATTTGGTTGTTCTCTACAATAGCTGCCACAGCGGTGCAGTGTAAAATAGGGCGTATGCCCGCTTCTTCCACCATCTGGTCGGCAGCATACTTAAACAGCTCAGCATCCAGCGCCTGGCTGGTAGATTGACACTCGGGGTTTTTTCCGCCCACTTCAATGGATTTGTTTTCAAACTCGGGCACAAGGCCGCCTGCTTCTATGGTGCCTTCATGGCGGTACCAGGCAAAGCCCTCTACTCCCACCTGGCTGACTACGCCGCCAAAGCAGCCGTAGCGCTCCACAATCAGCACGTCTGCCCCTGCACGCTTGGCGGCAATGGCTGCTGCCAGCCCGGCAGGGCCGCTGCCCACCACCAATACATCTGTTGTGGCATGTACGGGCACTTCCCGCATTGCTTCGGTAATAAATTCCATGGTTATAAATCTCCTAAACAGTAAGCTAAGGCAATTGCCTGCCTTGGTTTTGTTTTTTATCAATCAGATTAAGCCGTAATCAGCTTGCAGCTGTAATGGCGGGCTGCGCAGAGACAAACCACTTACACCAGCGGCTGGCCGCCAATGCCACGTACACCGTGTGCCATCATTCCCTGTACCACCTGTTGGGGGTCTACCTCCTGTACGGCACAGTGATTCTTCATTGCCAACCCTGCTGCCAGTGCTACGCTTTCACCCATGAGCATACACTGGGGCATTCCCCTTACAGAAGCAAAGGCATAGGTGTCGGCAGAGATGTTGCGCCCTGCAAACATCAGGTTCTTGACTTTTTTGGGCACAAGACTGCGGAAAGGAATGGTATAATAACCGCCCTCACGCAGGGCCCGGTCGTTGGAATACTCACGGGTCTCGCCACGAAATACGTCATCAATGGGGTTGTCGCAGGCTACTATTCCATCTTCAAACTTTGTTTCCCGGGCAATCTCTTCAATGGTAATTTGGTGCATGCCCTCCAGCTTACGGGTTTCACGCACACCCATCAATGGGCCTAGGTAGTTCAACCAGGCATGTTCAAACCCGGGAATATCGCTTTTGCAAAATTCCGCCAACTGGTGGCAGCGTTTGCGTGCCTCCAGCGACTGCTGCTGCACGTTTTTGGGGTCTCGTCCGTCTACTCCCGCCATTGTTACGGTATTAAAGAATACGGAACCGGGACGAAACGCCTTGATAAAATAAATCTCGGGAATATCCGGATGCAGCCTACCCTCTTTGATTCCCTTTTTGGCATATTGGGTAAAGTAAATGTCATCGCCGGCAAAGGCTTTGTCCCAATCTACGTTCTCCATAAAAAAGGTTACTGTGCCGCCCATCATTAGGCCGTCTTTATTCCCTACCTGGCTGGGCACACCCGCTTTGTGGGCAATGTCTCCGTTGCCTGTGCAGTCCAGGTAAACACCGGCTTCCAATGCAGTAATACCGGTCATGTCCGCTACTGCCACACCTGTAATACAGTTGTCCTGTACCTCCACCTCCAGCGGCAGGGTCTGCAGCCTCAGGTCTACTCCGGCCTCCTCCAGCATCTGGTACAGCAGGGTAATGGCTGCTTCGTGGTCATATATCACCTCTTTGCCAAACTCAGGGATGGCACAAATACGCTTTTCTGCCTTGCTCATCTGATACAGACGCTCTACAAAGTTTTCAAAAAAGCCACCGATACAGGTGTCCAGCGGATAGCCCGCACCCAGCATCATGCCGGGGCAGGCAGCCATTACACCGCCTATTTTGTTGGTGGGCTCAATGAGTACGGTTTTTAGTCCCTCTCGGGCTGCGGTGTAGGCTGCGGCAATGCCGGCAGGTCCGGCACCAAAAACAGCCACATCACAATATGAGGTTTTTGTCGGTTTTAGCTCAATATTCATGCTGCTACCTCCTTTTTCTCCTCTTGTACGCTTTTAACGTCTTGACCTCTTTGCATCAGCTCAGCCAAAAAGCCTTTCATCATTTTGTAAAAAATAAAAAGCAACGGTATTGAACCTATCATGGAGCAAAGCTTGACTACATTCAGTCCTCCTACCACCAAAAGAATAACGGGCCAGATGATGATGGCAACACTCCACATCAGGCGTGAGCTTTTGGTTGGTTCCTGGTGGATGGTGATGCGCTTGGTGGTAATGGTAGCCAAAATATAGGCCGACGAGTCACAGGTGGTTGCCAAAAAAATAAAGGAAAGCACAATAAATAACGCTATCATCAGTTTTGGCATGGGCAGCGTGCCCAGCAGCTCCATAATTGCGCCATATTCGCCTATGGTGCTAAGGTTTGCGACAGTATCTATTCTGCCGGAAAGCTGCAGGCTCAGCCCATAGCTGCCCAGCACTGCCTGAAACAGCCAGCAACCAAGGCTACCCAGCAGAGTAGTTCCCACCACTACCTGGCGAATGGTGCGGCCACGGCTTATTTTGGCAATAAACAGGCCCATGACCGGTACATAAGAAATCCACCATGCCCAATAAAAGATGGTCCACACCTGAGGAAAGTGGTTGGTTCCCATGGGTTCTGTGCTAAAGCTCATTTTAATAAAATTATCCAGCATGGCACCCAGGCTGTTGACAGAGTTGTTGATGATGAAGGTTGTGTTACCGGCCAGTAGTACAAAGGCCACAAAAGCAAGGGCAAGTATGCTGTTTGTGTTGCTTAGCACCTTAATGCCTTTTTCTACCCCGGATACAGCGCTGGCGCTGAAAAGCATTGCCCAGAACCCTGCAATCAGTACATTTGTAACTGTATTTGCCGGAATGCCAAATAGCACATTCAACCCTTGGGCTATCATAGGGGTACCAAGGGCCACACTGACCGCAACGCCGGAGCAAAGGCCAATAATGACAAATACATCAATCAGCGCTGCCCAAAAATTTTTCCGTTTTCCCTCTTTTAGCGCACAGGATACACTAATGCGAAAAACGGGTATTTTCTTTACAAAAAAACTGTAAGCAATGATAATGGCTGCCATACAGTAGGTAGCCCACCCGCTGATTCCCCAATGGAACATGGTATATCCCACTGAAATCTCGGCGGCTTCCACACTCATTGGGTCAAGTCCAAATGGTGGTGAGCCCACATAGTAGCCCCATTCAATCATGCCCCAGTACAAAATGCTGGAGCCAATGCAGGCACAAAACAGCATGCTGAACCAGCTCAGATTGCTGTATTGCGGTGGTCCGTCTCCCAGGCGGATCTTGCCTGTAGAACTGACTGCCAGGCCTACCAGCAGCACCAGCACCGCAAATAAATAAACCAGATAAACACCGCCAAGGGTGTCTGTAATAAACGTAAAGATTTTTTGCAGCAAAGTGCTGTTAGAACCATTGATAAATAAAAAAGAAAAACTTAATGCAAGAAGCACCGACAGGCTGATAGCTGCCATTCTTTTGTCTGTCTGAACACCTTGCACACTGCCTTTGGGCAATATATGCCTAGTTCCTTGACTCAAATCAGAACCCTCCTTTGCACAGGGCAACCGCAGCAGGGCTGTTTGTGTAAAGCCCCGGCCCTAAAGCAGACCTTAGGGTCGGGGCGGTAGAATAAAAGTGTGCTTTATGCAGTTACATCTTCAGATATTGCGCGTTTGGCATCCTCTTCATCGGTGGTGCCGTAAATACGGTCGCCGCTCTTCATTGCAATGGGAATACCACCAGGGAAGTCCTTTTTCAGCTGTTTGAAGAAGCTGAGAACCAGTGCAAGGATAGCAAAGCAGACAGGGAAACCAAACAGGATGGAAACGGTCTGCAGGGGCTGCAGGGCGGTGGGGTTCAGCAGGTACAGAGCCAGAGAAACCGCACCGGAAAGGATCAGCCAGAAGGAAACATTCCACTTCTGAGGATCTTCGTCACCCTTAAGGCGTTTTTCGCAAGCTGCTGCCAAAGAGTAACCAACCGAAACGTGGCCGGTGATGTAAGCAACCAAAACCAGGATGGTGAACAAAGCCACGATAAAGTATCCGCCGGGAGCATTGCTGAACATGTCAACCACTACGCCGCCACGGCCTTTTTCTGCCAGAGAGGTGTACAGATCAACCACGCCGTTGAGCTGAAGATTGATACCCATAGAGGGCAGAACCATGTAGAACATCAAGCAGCCCAGAGAACCGGCACCCAGTCCGCCCAGAACCATTTGACGGATGGTGCGTCCTTTGGAGATTTTGGCAATAAACAAGCCAAAGGGAAGAGCATAAACTGCCCACCAGGACATATAGAATACGGTCCAGGCCTGAGGGAAGCCGCTGCCACCCATGGGGTCGGTGTATGCACCCATGTAAATGTAGTTCTGGAGCATCAGTCCCAGAGAATCCAGGGAGTGGTTAAAGATGAACCAGGTGGGGCCAAGGACTAGGATGAGGATGAGCAAAACGCCGAAGCCTCTGATGTTCCAGTCAGAAAGAACGGAAACACCCTTTTTCAGACCAAAGACCAATGCAATCAGAGGAATAAAGGTCCACATGGTCAAAACCATGATATCAATGAAAAGATTAGTTTTTTCCATGCCGAAGATATAAGCAATACCGCTGGAGATTGCGGGTGTCCCCAGTGCCAGAGAGGTGAAAACACCACCAAGCAGAGCAAACAGGTACACAAAGTTGATGGCATGACCGGCAAATCCGTCAGAGCGTTTGCCCAACAGGGGGCGGCAGTATTCGCTCATTTTCATGTTGCTCTTTTTCTTAACAAAGAAGAAGTAGCCAATGGGAACAGCGCAGGCAATGTAGAATGCCCATGCAGACGGGCCCCAGTTCCACATGCCAAAGGCAGAAGCCCAACGGAGAGCGTCTACGCTGTAGGGCTCCACACCAAAGGGAGGTGCCGCAGACATCCAGATCCACTCGATGGAAGCCAGATACAGCAAGCTACCGCCGGTACCGGAGGTGAGAATCATACCCAGCCAGGTAAAGGTGGAATATGCGGGCTTTTCATCGGGGCTGCCCAGTACAATGTTGCCAATACGAGAAAAAGCAAAATACAAGCAAAGACCCAGCAGCAGCATAACAGACAGCAGGAAGAACCAACCAAGCTCGTTGGTGGTGAATGTATGAATTTTGTTTAACACATCATTACTCTGGGTAGGAAATACAAAGAAAAACACACCAAGTGCCAGTGTTACGATCGTTGCAGGCCAGAATACCTTTTTATCAATGCCCTTGCCGAAATTTGACATACGGTAATACCTCCTCTAGTTTGCCGCACAATACAAATGCAATTGCTGCATCCATAGGGGTACGGCCACCCTCTAAATTGTTTCATCAATTTTGTGCACAATTGATTGATTACGTACTTATTATACTTGATAGAGGAAACAGTCTTCAATTGACTGAATCCATCAAGTTTTTTAGGGTGTTTCGTGTTAAAATTTAAAAGTTTTTTTGAAATTCAAAAAATCTTTCTTTGTTTCCCAACAGTTTTTGAAAGCTTTTGTACACTATTCACAAGTATGTCAAAAACTATTTGATCAATGCAAAACACCAAACAGGAAGATTTTATGAATTGTCTTACTGCTAAGATTAGTATTTTGTTACACTTTTGTGCAATCACTTTGCCTTCTACAAAAATGCTTGCTTTGTTTCTTCGAAGTCAACAGTGACATAACAGCAAGTACATATTGCTGCCGGTTAATAAAAATACAGATTTTTTTCAAAAATTCATATGGCCTATATTGTCTCAGCTACTGTTACGTAACCTGTATGGAGCTTTTCAACTTTATTTGTTTTTCAATTGCTTGCAACTCCTTCACTGCACCTGTATAATAATTTTAACAATAGTGTGCCTTCTTTTGTAAAATTAATAATTTCCTGCAATAAAATCATTATTTTTAGCCACTTATTCAAAAAGGGGTCTTTTGAGATCTGTCTTTTGATATCAACTTAGCTTTGCAGATGGCAATTCGCTAAACAAAGGAGTGATTTCGGTTCATGCAGCAATCTAACATCTGTCGAACAGAAGCTCAGTCCTTATCGGACTTTGAGGTTCTTTTTACTACCTATCAGAGTGCTATGTACCGAATTGCCTATGCAATTTTGCGTGATGATGGCTTGGCAGAAGATGCCGTGCAACAAACATTTTTAAAACTTCTAAAAGAATTTCCTAAAATTGAATCCATTACCTCAAATAAAACCAAGTCCTTTATCGTTATATTGGTACGAAACACCGCGATTGATTTGTACCGCAAGCGTAAGCGCGAAAATATTGTTTATTTGGATGAAATTGATGTGACTCAGGCAGGCTCTGTAGACTCTCCGGAGGATCAGGTGCTGTCTTCTCAGGGCTGTGAGGTTATGAAAGAAGCCCTGCTGTCTTTGGACGAGCGATATTCTGACATCCTGATGCTGCGCTATTTTCACGGTTACCGCAATAAGGAAATTGCCGCACTGCTCTCCTTAAGCGAGGCGGTGGTAGCTTCCCGTATTTTTCAGGGTAAGCGGTTGTTGACAAAACGATTAAAAGGAGGAGAGGTTTTTGGATGATTCCTTGTTTGGCGAGCAAGCGCTGGACGAGGCTTTTGACGATGCTGCTGAATACCAGGCGCAAAAGCTGGCATCCCTTTTGGATGGTAGTGCCGAGTATCCCACCCATATATTCTCGGACACCTATCAGCAAGCCATAAAAAAAGCTTTAAAGCCTCGCCGCCGCTCTCTGCGTCTTTTGCGGGTAGCCTCCTTTCTTTTGGTATGCTGCATTGGCTTTGGAGCCGCTGTATTTCAGGTTGAAGCCATTCGGGAGCCTTTTGCACGGTTCTTTTTAAAGATGACAAACGAATACACCTCCATTACCTTTGATGGCGATGTAGGCGCGCAAAGCCTCCCCAGTAATATCAATGCCATGCTGCCCACCCAGCTGCCCAAGGGCTATACTGTAACCGAGCTGGAGTCGGAGTATGACTGGTTTCTTCACGCCGTATTTACTGGTGAGGACGGAACTGAGCTTATGTACAGTGTTATGCCTACCGGTGGTTCTACCGCCTTTGATACAGAAGACTGCATTTTTTACGAAACTACCATCGGCACACGTAAAACCTATGTATCCATTAAGCAGACCTTTCATAATGTGCTGATATTAATGTTTGACAATGAATTTACCTATTTCTTGTCCGGCCCTGTTGAAGAAGATCTTGCCATAGGCATTATGGAGTCTGTGCCTTAGCCAATCATCAAAATTCGCTTTTTGCTGTAAATTTATATACTTAAAGAGGGTCATCAAGCTTGATGACCCTCTTTGTATTTTCTATCCATCAAACAAAAGGCTTTTCTCTTAAACAGCCTGTTCTTGTTTCTATAAGTCTCTTATTATTCCAGGTCCTGCACATTCATTTTATTCAGCTGTGCACGGGTTTTTCTTTTTTCTCGGCAGGCATAATAAATGGCAACGAGAATCAGCGTAGGAATATTGCTGATTACAAAAGTAGCTGCCACCATACCCCAAATTTCAGTGCTTCTCATCCCTTCAAACGCAGCTAAGCTTAGTACGGCAATGATTGCATAGCAAAAAGTTATCAGGGGCAGTATCAACCCCAGCCACTTGTTTTGCCTTGCAGATAAAAATATTTGAAGGCATATGATACCTGCCAAAAAAGCAAACATAAAAAGTGTTACAAAAATTGTTCTTTCCACTTTACTTTTCTCCTTTATTTTTTTTATACTCTGAAATTAAAATCTTTGCTGTATCAAAATCCAGCTTATCGTTTACTGCAAGCCTTTTAATCAGCGCAATATAAGGGTCACTGTTGACATCCTCACTAAGCTTTATTTTTTGAATCAGCTTATCCAGCCTTAATCTTACAGTGGGATATGTCACCCCATATTGATTGGCTATCTCTTTTAAAGACCCTGATGCCAATAAAAATTTTTTGATGAAAGAAATGTCCTCTTCTTCCAGATTAGACATCCATTCAGGTACTACTTCCGTTGCCATCATTACACCACCTTTAATAATATTAAATATATACTATAATTTTATTAAAGTCAATAGTGAAATTATTCTTTATTTTATTTCCAGACAAAAAAAGACTGCATCACATTAGTGGATGCAGTCTTTTGGTGTGTCGGCAAAGACCTATCTTCCCAGGCAGCTTCCCGCCAAGTATTTTCGGCACAGATGAGCTTAACTACTGTGTTCGGAATGGGAACAGGTGGGACCTCATCGTAATGAATACCGACTGTCTCTTGTCCAAGACAAAAGAAGTTTATATTGTACGTCTATCAAGACGTTTTGAAAGCAAAGAGCCACCCCTATTGGGATGACTACTTTAGGTGTCGGCGAAGACCTATTTTCCCGGGCAGCTTCCCGCCAAGTATCTTCGGCACAGATGAGCTTAACTACTGTGTTCGGAATGGGAACAGGTGGGACCTCATCGTAATAAACACCGACTATATCTGA
>JAEYXR010000093.1 GCA_023431215.1 Bacillota bacterium | reverse complement strand
GTGGTAGACCCTGTGGTGCTGTGCAACCGCTACGGCGTAGATGCCATCCGCTACTTCCTGCTGCGTGAGTTTCCCTTTGGCTCCGACGGCAACTTCTCCAACGAGGCGCTTTGCCTGCGCATTAACTCCGACTTGGCAAACGACCTGGGCAACCTGGTTTCCCGCACTGTTAGCATGGTAGAAAAATACTTTGGCGGTACCCTGCCCACCGATCGCAAGGTCGGTGCTGAGGATGAGGAACTGCTGGCCCTTGCCAAAAACGTCCGCAGCCGCTATCAGGAGCAGATGGAAGCCTTTGCCTTTCAAAACGGCTTGATGGAAACCTTTAAGGTTGTTTCCAGAGCCAACAAATATATTGACGAAACCGCACCCTGGGTGCTTGCCAAGGATGAAGCCAACAAGCCCCGGCTGGCTACCGTCATGTACAACCTGCTGGAGTGCATCCGTATTGCCGCTATTTTGCTGACCCCCTTTATGCCTACCTCTGCCGAAAAGATTTTGGACCAGATTGGGGCACAAGGAGCCGAACGCAGCTGGGAAACTGCCGGTACCTTTGGCAGCCTACGTGCCGACGTTACCGTCTGCAAGGGTGAAGCATTGTTCCCCCGCATTGACGTAGCCAAGGAGCTTGCCGAACTGGAGGCCGCTGCCGAAGCCAAAAAGGCAGAGGCCCAGGCTGCCGCCAAGGCAAAAGAGGAGCCAAAGCCTGTGTCCAAGGTAGAGGAGCTTGCACCTCAGATTGTGGTAGACGACTTCTTTAAAACCGACCTGCGGGTGTGTAAGGTAGTAGAATGCGAGGCAGTGCCCAAGGCCAAAAAGCTGCTTCGCCTGCAGCTGGACGACGGTATGGGCGGCCGTCAGATTGTTTCCAGCATCCACCCTTGGTATGAGCCCGAAGATTTAAAAGGACGCCACATTATTGTCATTGCCAACCTAAAGCCCGCCACCTTCTGCGGTGTGGAGAGCAACGGTATGCTGCTTGCAGGCGACGATGCCGACGGAAACTGCAAGGTTATTTTTGTAGATAACCTGCCTGTGGGAACCCGCATTGGCTAAACCCAATTATGTCAACCATTTTTGGGGGAGGACTCAGCTTTTGCGCTGTTCCTCCCCCTTTTTGCATCAACAAAGGAGAAGCAACTTTTATGGAACCAAAGCTGACGGGCATATTTGATTCTCATGCCCATTATGATGACGAAGCCTTTGATGCCGACCGAGACGAAATACTGGAGCGCATCCGTCAAAGTGGTGTGGAACGTCTGATGAACATTGGCGCCAGTCTGGAAAGCTCCCAGTCAAGTATTGACCTTGCCCGGCGCTATGATTGGATTTGGGCCGCGGTGGGAATCCATCCCCATGATGCCGCACAGCTCCCCGACAACTGGCTGGAGCAGCTCCGCACCATGGCGGACAACCCCCGTGTCAAGGCCATTGGAGAAATCGGCTACGATTATTACTATGATGGCGATTACAAACAGCAGCAGCGGGAAGTGTTTGAGGCACAACTGCAGCTTGCAAACGAGCTTACGCTTCCTGTCATTATTCATGACAGGGATGCCCATCAGGACACCTTTGAACTACTGGCGAAATACCGCCCTAAGGGCGTGGTACACTGCTATTCCGGTTCGGCAGAAATGGCAAAGGAAATACTAAAGCTTGGTATGTACATTGGCTTTACAGGTGTAGTTACCTTTAAAAACGCCCGCCGTGCACTGGAGGCTGTGGAGGTCATCCCCTTGAACCGCTTGCTGGTGGAAACTGACTGCCCGTATATGGCCCCCGTTCCTTTCCGCGGCAAGCGCTGCGACAGCAGCATGCTTCCCCTTACCATAGCAAAGCTGGCAGAAATCAAAGGGGTTACTCCTGAACAAATGGCAAAACAAACCGCGCTTAATGCAGAGCAGCTTTTTTCTTTAAAACAATGATGCACAGGGCAAACAAACTGTTAACATGAGCCTTTGCTACCCAAAATTATGAACCAAAAGCAGGTAGAATGTAAATAAACTATTTTAATACTTGTGGCACATCACTGCTCCCGATATAATAGAAATAGACCAAACATACACACAACTAGGCACCAACAGGAACGTAAAAATATTTTCATAGGCGCTAAAGTTTTGTCTTGTAAATGAAAGGAGCATCGATGATGCCTGACTTTTATCCTCCGCAAAAAAAACAGATAAAAAAGTGGGTGCGCATTGCTGCTGTGGCTGCGTTGGCTGTATCGGTACTGGCAGGACTTTATATCCGCAGCTCCTGGGGCGACCAGGGACAGGGATGGCTGCTGACACAAAAGCATCATCAAAACGGCGGTTACGCATTGTATTTTGAGATGCTGCCTTCCGACCAGTATCAGGATGTTGTAGCCAGAGCAATGGTAGCACAGTTAACCGGTGACACACGCACTTTAAAAAAATCTTTTTCCGGCCAGCCTTTTGGGCTTCTTCCCCCCGGCAACTCGCTGCGTGTAACTCAATTTATTACCGGTGAAGAAGCCGAAGGAAAGCGAATTGTCACCGTGATATTTGAAGAGGGCAGTGAAGTGCTGCTTACCGTAGAAAAAAGCAAAGACAAAAACTTTGTTATTACAGGATTTGTAGGTTAATATAACAAAAGAATGGAGCAATAAACAATGGACTTGCAGGAACAACGGCAGCAACTAGAAAATTACCGCAAAAATCTGCTAAAGACAAATCTGATTCTTTATTCGGTAGCAACGGCAGGTGTTATTCTTTACCTGTGGTCTCCGCTATTGGGTATTACTTTGGCAGCAGCAGCAATGCTGGGCGTTTTTTTGGTGGTTAACCCTCGTTTTAAGGCACATCGTTTAAATGTGAAGCGCACGGTGGTGGAAGCAAACTATGCCCCCTACCTCACCGATGTCCGCTATCAGTACAAAGAGGGCATTTCTCTGGACACCATTGCAGAATCCGGCCTGATTTGGATGAAAAACAGCGGCAAGGGTTATGTAGGCCGTGAACATGTCACCGGATTTTATAAGGGCAGAAGCTTTGAGCAGTCTGATATTTCGTTGCTGCGCCGTCAGTTTGCCGATGAAGTTGCCGAAAAAGGCAAGGTTGAATATGTCATTGGCACCATGGCAATTCAAGATTGCGGCACACCCTTTTCCGCCTCTGTAGAGCTCATTCATAAAGGCTTTTTATCCCCCGGTGAAACTGAGCGCTTTCTTGAGCAAAAGCACGGCTTTTCATTGGTAGAGGTTGGCGATGATGACCTGATGAAGGAATACGATATTGTCAGCGACAATCCTGAAGCAGCAGCAGCCATACTGGCTCCCCACGTAACAAAACGCATCCGCAAGCTGCAGGAAAAAGCCAGAACCCCCATTATTGTTGGTATTATGGATAATAAGCTGATGGTTATTTTAAAAAGCCGTTTTGTGGTGGATGACTATGGCCCCCGCCGTCCTATTCCTGAAAATTTGCTGACTGTAAAGCAGCTGCCCGAAATGCAAGAATTTTTTGACCTGGCAGACTCCCTTGTTCCAACCAAATAATTGCTTCTATGTATTAAAAAAATCCCTGCCGAAATAATCGGCAGGGATTTTTGCTTTTGAGCTTGGCAGGTGTATAAAACGCAGTATAAAACTTGCCTTAGTAAAAAAGAATTTTGAGAAACTGCTTGTATACACATCCGTCACTCCGAGAAACAGTCATTAGGCATGGACCCTGAACTGGCTGAAGCCTCGGCATGTCCTTTTTACAGAAAACTTTGTTTGGCTGTAAAAATTACTTTTTTTCAAAAGACATACAGTCGGTACACTGCTTTACGGTGGGATTGGCCTCATGGGTGCCTACCGAAATTTTATCCAGCGAGCAGTATTGCTCATTGTTGCAGTGATTACGGCACTGGGTGACGCTGCATTCGATGCTTTTGTTTGCTTTACAGTTGTCCATGATGATTAACTCCTTTCGGTGGTTGCACAATCTTTTTAAAAAGCAGAACGCTTTTTAAAAGTAAGAAAGGACCGGAGCTTTCCGGCCCTTCGCATATATATTAACCTATCCAAAAAGAATTATTCTATCTCATTGTCCAACAGCTCGTCGGAATCATTATCCATCTCATCATGACCGCTGCAGCTGTCGCCAAGCAACTCACCCACGCGCATTTTACGGCGAATTTTCATTTCCTCCACATTGTTGTGTAAAAGCTCTTTTACATCTTTTGGCTTTTTAATATTTTTCATGGTTAAAACCGGCATAGTTTTATCGGAGGATTGCACAATTACCGAGCCCACGCCAAAAATTCGCTGCCAAATACTGATATGTAAGCTAATATCCCTTACACGGTACAAAAGCACTTCCTCTTGAGAGGTGTTGAGCAGGCCTGTTTCTAAAAAAAGCCTATCTTGCGACATAGAATATTTCGTGAAGGTAATGGGCATTCCTAAAATACGTTTGCGGTCTTTCCACAGCATTTGAATCTGAGACATTATCATAAACCCCTTTCGGTTTTGTAATAAAAAAGTTCATTTGAATATTTCTAGCTTTGTGCCGTCTGTTTTAAACTACATGTTGATAGGCGCTGCTCACAATGTTTTAACACATTTTATTTTTATGATATAATATTACTGTACTGGCCATGCAGCTACGCCACAGCCGTTTACGTGCGTGCCCCAAAGGCACGCCATGCTGTCATTACACCTTGCAGATATGGTTTATTGTTACAATTATACTACGTTTTATTGATTGCAACAAGAATACGAGCTTGACATTTCTTACCGCTTTGCTGCCTTATCAGTTTTAATTGATTTTTGCGCTATGCTTGTTTAAGGTTTTAACAGATTTTTTGGAAGGATGTTTCACTATGCTATTAATAGAAAACACCAGCCTCAATCCCGCTTTTAACCTTGCTTTAGAAGAGTACCTGCTGACAGCCGTTCAAGAGGATGTTCTGTGTTTGTGGCGTAACAGCCAGGCTATTATTATAGGAAAAAATCAAAACACACTTTTAGAAATTAATCCCGATTATGTGCAAGAACATAACATAGCGGTGATTCGCCGTTTAACAGGCGGCGGTGCGGTCTTTCATGACCCCGGCAATATCAATTATACCCTCATTCAAACCTGCTGCCACAATGACTTTAATAACTATGCAAAATTTACCGCGCCTATTATTTCTTATTTAAAAACTCTTGATGTAACGGCTACACTTTCCGGCCGAAACGACCTGCTGATTGATGGCGCAAAGTGCAGTGGCAATGCACAGACGGTGCGCAACGGACGTATTCTTCACCATGGGTGTCTGTTGTTTTCCGCCGACCTTTCACAGCTGTCCGGGGCACTTCGTCCCCGCCCAATCAAGCTGCAAAGCAAGGGTGTTGCCTCAGTACGCAGCCGTGTTACCAATATTGCTCAGCACTTAAAAGAGCCCATGACCGCTGAGGAGTTTTTACAGGGGCTTACACATTTTTTGCGCACCGCCCTGCCGGATGTGCAGCCCTATGCGCTTACACAAAAGGATATTGCTGCCGTCAATACGTTGGTAGAAACCCGATATGGCACCTGGGAATGGAATTTTGGTTCTTCGCCCCGCTACAGCCTGCAACTGGAAGAAAAGTTTCCCTTTGGCCTTGTAGAAGCCAGCCTTTTGGTGGCAGAGGGGCGTATTTCCGCCATTACGCTGCAAGGAGACTTTTTTGGCAGCGCCGATGTATCTTTGCTGGAAGCTGCTCTGGTGGGTATTCCCCACCGCTGTCAGGACATCGCCGCCGCTTTGCCTCCATCACTGGTAGAGCAGGCTATTTTGGGCATGACACCGGAACTACTGGCTCGTTTTTTATGCCAGTAGATTTTTTGCAGCCAAAGCATGCCGCCGCAGATTCAAAACTACATATACTTAGTATTATTATACTGCCGGAGCATACAGTAAAAAGCCCCACCCAACAACAAATGCGGGTGGAGCTTTTCTTTTTTCCACAGCGGTGGCAATAAGCTGTTAAAACTTGCGGCTGGTACCGCCAAACCGGCTGCCGCCGGAGCTGTGAGTAGTGCTTCTTCCAATACTGCCGGAGCCGCCGCCACGGGAATTATTCTCTGTATGAATAATACGCGTAGTCACCGTCTGGTGCAAAAAGCGATCTTCCCTTCTTGTTAGATTCAACTTGCCCTGCTCACGGAAATTATAGCTATAGGTTCCAAACTTTAAACGGTATTTCCCCATGACGCCGGCACATGTCACTCCCCCCACCGCCAAAGCAATTGCGCCGGAAATCAGTATTTCCCCCACAGTCAGCTCTTTGTAGGGGGTCACTTCTCCGGTTTCGGCGTCATAACGGTGCTGGTTATCTGCTATGCCCTTAGATACCCAATAAACAGTGCTGTCCAAAAAGTTTTGGGCGGCAGTGCCAAATTCCCCCTCTGCCAAACCGGCATACACATCATCCATAATGCTCTCGCAGCGGGCGTCATTGAGCAAGTCAATGCCCTTGCCCTTGGTACAGATAGCAGCTTCCCGATTGTACATGTCAATGAGCAAAAGGACTCCGTTTTCTCCATAGCCACCGGCATCATACAGCTCGTTGGCGTAAAAATGGGTGCTGTTGCTATGGGCATTGTTGGTGGTTACTATAATCAAATTCAGCTTGGTGGCCTCTGCTGCTTCGGCAACGGCAGCCTCCAGTGTCTGAATCTCAGCGCCGGTAAACAGACCTGCGCCATCCAATACTCTGGGCTGGCTGGTGGTTTGTGACTGTGCAAATGCCGGTATGGCAAGTGCAATAAGCATCAAAGCCGCGGTGCATAGAATAAATAAGCGTCTTATCATAGCAGCCAACCTCCCAGCAGCAACAGCAGGTACAACGGAACAGAAACCCCAGCAAACAGGGCAAGCATTCGGCCTTTGTCCAGGGGCAGCTTGCCGCACACCTTGCCGTTTTGTCCGTTCATGGCGTAGTAATACATGTTACCGTCACGGCCCTTGTAGGTAAGTACCCACACCGGCAGCAAAACATAGTGCCAGTTACTTTTTTTCACCTCTGACTGGGTGAATTTTGGAATAACCGTTGCATAACCCACGGCGGTTTCTCTCAGCAGGTTTTGTGCGTAGTTTTTTGCTTCATCTTCAACATTGCCTTCTACCTCTGCGCGTTCAATATCCCGCTTTTCTGCCAAAAAGCCGGATAGGTAGCCCATATTAAACTCCTTGGCCCTAGAAAAATCGAATGGCAAAATACCCTCTGCCAGCTGATGGTCCGCTTTGTTAAGGGCATTTCGCATCAGCTCATCAAAACTCAGGTCACCTTCCCGCACTATTCTAAAGTGCCTGGTTTCGGTATATTCGGTATTGCCCGAGCGCCATACTCTTACTTGGGTACCATGAGCATCCAGAGAGCTGTGAAGGTCAAAGTCCGCAGTCCAATAAGGATAGTAAACGCCTGTGAGCTTTTCAATCTGCTCCTTGCCAAAAAAAGCTTTGGGGACAAACCATTTTTTACTTGCCCAGTCTAAAAAAGACTTGGTTGCCTGCTCCCGGGTAATGGCAAAGGGAATGACACGGTCGGGGGTAAGGTTACCGTCCAGCCGCCCCTGCAGCACCACGGGGTTGTGGCAGTAGTAGCAGAAGGTAGCGGCAGTGGTATCTTCGGTTACTACTTCCGCACCACAGCTGGGACAGCTGTACACCACAGCATAGTGTGCTTCTCCCTGGCTTTCTTTTTGTTGTACAGGAGTATCCTTTGGCAGAGCACTGGTGCTCTCTTTTTCCAACGCAGGATTAAGAGCATCCAGCTGTGTCTGTGTAAAGTGACTCAAGCAATATTCGCAGGCAAAATCCTGAGTTTTGGGGTCAAACTGCAAACCTCCGTCACAGTTGGGGCATTTGTAGGTCAGTGTTGCCATGGAAGTGCTCCTTCCTTGATTATTACATAAACCAAACCATTACTTCTTATCCTCGGAGTCAAAGGGTTCGCCGCATTCGGGGCAGAACTTGGGCACAGGCTTAGAAGCGTCTGGCTCATAGCCGCAATTGCTGCATTTTACTTCCATGGGGCGGGCTTTACCGCACTCGGGACAAAATTTACCTGTATTTTTGTGGCCGCAACTGCATACCCATTGTTCAGAAACAGGACGGGGCTTACCGCATTCGGCACAAAACTTGCCATCATTGGTGTGTCCGCAGCTGCAGACCCAGCCGTTTTGTACGGTTTTGGGTGCCTGGGGCGCTGCCTTTTGCTGTTGCGCCATCTGTGCCTGGTTGCTTTGGCTTGCCGCACCAACAAAGCCGCCGCCGGCCTGCATTCCCATATTCATGCCCATAAAGCCTGCCATAGAGCCTGCTGCGTTGGAGCCTGCCGCCTCCATACCACGGGCAACGGCGCCCTGTACATAACCCTCCCGGACAGTGGGGTCACCCAGCATAGCACCCTGATTGCGCATATTAATCAGTTTTTGTGAATCATCATCGTAAGAGATGTTGGCAATACCCACTGCCTGAATCTCCATGCCTCTGAGCTTTTTCCAGTCCTCATCCAGAATGGTGGACATATACTTGCTAAGCTCGCGGCCCTTGGACGGTACAAAGGAGATACGTACGCCGTCAGCAGACATCTGGTTGATGGCAGCCTGCAGCGCCTCTAAAAACTCGGAGAGATACTGCTCGTTGATGTCTGAAATCTCTACGCGGTCACGGTTGCGGGGAATGGCCTCGGCGTAAAACAAAATGGGATCAGACACTTTGATGGAGTAGGTGCCGTGTGCCCTTAAAAACAATTCGGAGTTGTAAAAATTATCAAAGTAGTTAATGGGGTTGCGTGTGCCAAACTTAATGCCTTTAATCTCCTGCAGGTTGATATAATAAACCTTTTGGGCACTAGGGGCAACGCCACCAAACTTAATGCGGTTCAGCGATTCTTCCAGCGCATCCCCAAAGCTGCCGCTAAACAGCGAGGGCATAGAGGAATTATTAACGGTGTAGTAGCCTTCTTCTGCAGTGTAGTCAATGATTTTGCCGCCATCCACCAACAGCATAAACTGGTTGGGATAAACATGTATCACTGAACCGTTTGAAACTGTATCGGAGGTTCCCTTGCGGTTTTGGTTGCGGCTGTCGCCTTTGCGCACAGCAACACCACGGGTAAATACCGTATTGTCGCCCATGTCATCAGGCTCAATTACCTCTAACCACTGATCTGCAAAGCCTCCGCCAATGGCGCTTGCCGCTGCCTTCAAAATTCCCATAGTAAAATTCCTCCCTGCTTTTACTTTATTATCTATATGAAATAACGTTCCACTTTACTATACTGCCAACTCTGGTATACAATCAATATTATAATATAAAAAAAGCGCTATTACTAGGGCGTTTATAAAATGCCAAAAGTGACAAAAGCTTCTGTAATGGCAGAAGTATAAGGCAAAAATGCAGCGTATGAGAAAACTCCTCAATACGCTGCATTTTTTATAATGTTATGTTGTGTTGCAATCGGCAGTTACTTTAATAAATAGCCCACCCACAACCGGCCTGCAAGGGTTGCTGCCAGCATTACCCCTGCACACAGGGCAAACGCCACACCGGTGCCCCACAATCCGCACCATGCACCCACCAACGGTGAAAGTACCACCATTACAAGGCTAAAGCTCATGGAGAACACAGAAACCAGTGTTGCACGCTGGGCAGAGGGAAACAGTTGGTTCAGACGAGCATCGGTAAGAGTACACAGTGCTTCGTCACAAATCATCATAAAAAAACCGCCTGCCACACACACCGCCGGCAGTGGTGAGCTGCACAAAGCAACTCCGGCAGCAGAAAGAATACCGCAGATTAGCACCGCGTTGCGGTGGCGCAGCTTTGCCAAAGGAATTGCCAGTTTGGCCCCCGCCACACCGCCTAAGCTGATGCCAAAAAGAATGGGCCCCAACAGGGCAGTGCCACCGGCCCCATGCTCCACCAAATGCTGCTGTACAAAAAAGCCGGTAAGGGTAATAAACCCACCCAGACCCGAAGCTGCAAGCATATACAAGCAGGCAAGGGGTGTCTGCCTTAAAAAATGCAGTGTTTCCTTGGTTTGCTTCATCATGGCTTGGGGCAGCTGCCAAAGATTTTTGGGCTTGGGCACAGCATCATCTTGCTCCCCACCGGGTTTTGCCTCCTGCAAAGCAGCAGCGATTACTCCACCCACCACAGAGGTGCACAAATGAAGTCCGTAACAAATGCGGTACCCCAGCCGCAGGGCTACCCCTGCCATCAGGCGGCAGACAGCCGATGTTCCCCGCCAGATAACATTCTGCCATGAGCTGATTTTTAAATACTCCTCTTCCCGTTCTGCTTCCAGCAGAGAATCATAGGTAAGAGCCTCTCGGGTACCGGAGGAAAGATTGTACCCCAGGGCATTAAGCCCCATTGCCACACAAACACCCAACAGGGTATTAGAATACAGCATCATGGCGCTGGCACAAACAAAGGCCGCCCAGCTGGCCACCATAACACGGCGGCGACCAAACACATCGGCAAGCATTCCGCTGGGAATTTCACAGCAGCAGCTTACCAGATGAAAGACGCCCTCTGCTATCCCTGCCTCCCAAAGAGTAAACCCCCGGGCAACAAGAAGCAGCATCCAAACTGTATCGGTCAAATTAAAGGAACCTAAAAAGTCCAAGGTAAAAATTAGTTTTAGTTGTTTTTTAATATTCATGGTGATATTCTCCCATCCGCAGTATAATATTTGTACAATTGCGGATAGTTGCACCTATAAAAAGAAAAGGAGCTGCAGCACAGCGCCACAGCTCCCGTATAGAATCGGAAGAGCAAATTGACTACCGCTGCCGCAAAAAAGGCGCACCTATCCCGTCAGCGGCACAAAAGTTGCCTGCGGTAATGAGTACAACTACCATTTTCCAACCCATGAGTACGCCCCCCGTTCGCCTTTGATTAAGTAATATTTGCACAAAATAAATCTTGGTTCACTGCAAAAAAACTGCAAAGCAGCTTAGCAGTATTGCCTCTGCACCCACAGCAACACAAAATTTACTGTTACAGCAAAATTTTAGAAATGATGCCAACGTTTTAACATGGGTATTGTAGCATAATTTATCTTTGGTGTACAGCTGTTTAAATAACTTTGATTAATTCGTAAATTTATTACCCATTGTATTGCTTTTTTTTGTACGGGCTATATAATAAAGGCAAATCCCTTATATGCAAGTACAGCTTGCAGTAAAAGACAGGAGTACCCCAAATGATTGATTTTGAAAATGCCAGTTTTTTAAAGCTAAAGCCTGCTTCCCCCGGAGCTTTTGTAGAAACTCTCAGCACCATGTTTGTGCCCGGTGAGGAAATTATCTCCGCCTTTCAATCTGTGCGGGATGGTGTGGTATTTACCAACAAGCGTATTTTTGCCATCAATGTACAGGGCATTACCGGCAAAAAAAGAGATATCTCTTCCTTGCCCTACAGCAAAATCCAGGCCTTTTCTATTGAGACCTCCGGCATGCTGGACTTGGATTCTGAGCTGGAGCTTTGGTACAGCGGTATTGGTAAAGTAAGGTTTGAGTTTACCTCTGGCAGCAATGTGAGCCAAATTTGCCGTATCATCAGCACCTTTGTGCTTTAGATTACAAAATTGGCCACTTGCCCAAACAAGTTTTTTTAGTTTGCATACGTTATTATCACCTGATACACGCCTTTCTTTTGTTGTTTGTGTACAGGCTTATACGCATAGTTTTTTGCTATGCTCAAATAATAAATCTATGTTTAACCTTAAGGGTGCCGGAGTATACAGGGTTAACATAAAACCGTTTCCTTAACAAGACACTGAAAGACGAAGCTCTATTTTTAAAATATTTTAATAAAAATAAATGATAAAGAGGTGCTGACTATGAGTAAAATTGTTGTGGTAGGCGTAAATCATGCGGGAACAGCCGCAATAAACACAATTTTAGACCATTATCCCGGGCAAGAGGTGGTTGCCTTTGACCAAAACGATAACATCAGTTTTTTGGGCTGTGGCATGGCTTTGTGGATTGGTAACCAAATCAGCAGCGCCGACGGACTTTTTTATTCCTCTAAAGAAAAGCTGGAGGAAAAAGGTGCAACAATTCATATGCAGACCAAAATAAGCAACATTGATTTTGCGGCAAAAAAGGTATATGCAGAAACACACACCGGAGAAAAAATAGTTGAAAGCTACGACAAGCTTATTTTAGCCACCGGTTCTTTGCCTATTTTGCCAAAGCTGCCGGGGATGGAGCTGGAAAACGTACAGCAGGTAAAACTTTACCAAAATGCCAGAGATGTTATAGAAAAGCTTAATAACCAAGAGCTGAAAAATATAGTGGTGGTAGGCGCCGGCTACATCGGCGTTGAGCTTGCCGAGGCCTTTCGCCTGTGTAAAAGAGAGGTTACCCTCATAGATGTGGCCCCCACCAGCCTCAGCACCTATTACGATGAAGAATTTACCTCCCGAATGGATGGTGTGCTTCAAGACATTGGCATTCACCTTGCCTTTGGGCAGAAGGTAACCGCTTTGGAGGGCAACGGCAAGGTTGAGCGTGTAATTACCGACAAAGGAAGTTATCCGGCTGATATGGTTATTTTGGCCATTGGCTTTACCCCCAACAACTCACTGGGCAAAAACACGCTGGACTGTTACAAAAACGGTGCGTATCTTGTAGACACCACCCAGAAAACTAGCATGGCAGACGTGTACGCCATTGGTGACTGCGCCACCGTGATGGACAATACCCTCCATGGCTCCAACTATATTGCCCTTGCCTCCAATGCAGTAAGGTCGGGTATTGTTGCCGGACATAATGTATGTGGCACCAAGCTCCAGACAGAGGGTGTGCAGGGCTCCAACGGCATCAGTATTGGCGGCTACCATATGTTGTCCACCGGTATTACCGAGAAAAGAGCCAAGCTACTGGGCTTACATGTAGCTTCCACCTCCTTTGAGGACTACCAAAAGCCTTTGTTTATCACCAAAAATAATGAAAAAGTGTTGCTCAAGATTGTATATGACCGTGATACCAGAGTAATTTTAGGAGCACAAATGGCCTCAAAGCATGATATTTCTCTTGGCTTGCATATGTTCTCTTTGGCAATTCAAGAAGGTGTTACCATAGATAAATTAAAGCTTCTTGACCTTTTCTTTTTGCCCCATTTTAACCAGCCCTATAATTATATTACCATGGCCGCACTTGGTGCCGATGCAGAATAGTATTTCACCTGGTGTGCCATTGATTAAAAAATAAAACCGCTTGATCCCTTGCTTTTTGCTTTGGGTCTGGCGGTTTTTCTTTTTTGTGCAGACTATAAACAGGTGTATTTTTACTGTTGTGTACAGCTTTATCAAGCCTTTTTATGCCGCACATTTTTCAGCAAGCACCATATGATAAGTCAGGGAGCCATTTGTGTTCCCTTACCTTAATGTACGGAAGGAGCCACCGGTGGTATGATTGTACAACTACAAAACGTCGACCTGACATACCAGGCGCCGGATGGGGAAATAGATGCACTGCGCGGAATCAACTTTAGCATCTCTGACGGAGAATTTGTCAGCATCGTTGGGCCGTCCGGATGCGGCAAATCCACCTTATTATCTGTAATAGCCGGGCTGGAGCCGGCATCGTCCGGAACGGTAACCGTGGACGGTGACACAGTTTCGGCACCGTCACCCAAAATTGGTTATATGCCGCAAAAAGACCAGTTGTTTTCCTGGAGGACCATCTGGGCCAATGTTACCCTTGGACTGGAGATACAACACCAAAACACCCCCCAGCGTCAGGCACATGTAAAAGAACTTCTGCAGCGGTATGGACTGGGAGAGTTTATTCATAAAACACCTTCTCAGCTTTCCGGCGGTATGCGTCAGCGATGTGCCCTGATTAGAACTCTGGCAACAGACCCCAAAATTTTACTTCTGGATGAACCTTTTTCCGCCTTGGATTATCAAACAAGGCTTTCGGTATCTGCTGATATTTATTCCATTATTCGGCAAGAACATAAAACAGCGCTTTTGGTCACACACGATATCAGCGAAAGTGTCAGCTTGTCTGACCGAATCATTGTTTTATCCAAACGACCCGCCAATGTAAAGGCTATTCACAGCCTTGATGAGCTAAGGGAGTTGCCACCGCTTCAGCGACGAGACCATCCATCGTTCCGGAAGTACTTTAATACCATCTGGAAGGAGCTGGATGTCAATGTCTGAGCCGGATATTTCTTTGCAAAGAAAGAATTACTTATTAAAAAGAAAACACACCAAAACCGCCATTACCATGCTGCGCATTGGTATTCTGGTGTTTTTGTTTGTGGGGTGGGAAATTGCCGCCCGACTGAGCCTTATTGATTCCTTTATTGTCAGCAGCCCCTCCCGCATGTGGAGCACCTTTATAAATTTATATCGCTCCGGTGATTTATGGCTGCATGTGGGTACTTCAGTGTTAGAGACCGTTGTGGGTTTTTTGCTGGGCACACTGATGGGTACTGTCATTGCGGTTTTACTATGGTGGAGCGAATTTTTATCCCGGGTGTTAGACCCCTATCTGGTGGTGCTTAATGCCCTGCCCAAAACAGCCCTGGGCCCTATTTTTATTGTCTGGATTGGTGCCGGCCCAGCCTCTATCATTGCCATGACACTGGCTATTTCACTCATTGTAACCATTCTTGATATGCACAATGGTTTTTTAGATACCGACCCGGAAAAAATACGCTTGATGCGTACTCTGGGGGCCAACCGCCAGCAAATTTTAATCAAGCTGGTGCTTCCGGCCAATTTTACCACCATGATCAATGCTCTTAAAGTAAATGTAGGGCTTTCATGGGTGGGTGTAATCATGGGCGAATTTTTGGTTTCCAAGGCTGGTCTTGGCTACCTTATTGTCTATGGTTCTCAGGTCTTTAAAATGGACCTGGTGATGACTACGGTTCTGATTCTGGCTACAGCAGCAGCACTGATGTATCAATGCATTCTGTGGCTTGAAAAAGCAATGAAAAAGTATATGGGAGTGACGGTATGAAGAGACTTTTAGCGCTGATTCTTTGTATGGTACTGCTGACAAGCCTGTTTACTGGCTGCAGCAAAAAAGAAGAAATGACTAAGGTTCGTTTAAACGAAGTAACCCATTCGGTATTTTATGCCCCAATGTATGCAGCATTAAAGCTGGGCTTTTTTGCTGAGGAAGGTCTGGATGTTGAGCTTAGCAACGGCGGCGGTGCCGACAAGGTAATGACCGCGGTTTTGGCTGGTCAGGCAGACATTGGTTTGGCAGGTCCCGAGGCTTGTATTTATGTTTTCAGTGAAGGCCGTGAAGATTATCCCGTGGTGTTTGCCCAGCTTACCAAGCGTGACGGCTCCTTCCTTGTTGGCCGTACCGATGAAGATTTTAAATGGGAGAATGTAAAAGGTAAGACCATCATCGGCGGGCGTAAGGGCGGCGTACCCGAGATGACCCTTGAGTACGTTATGCGCCAGAATGGTGTTATCCCTAACCAAGATGCTGTTGTAGACACCTCTGTTCAGTTTAACATGATGGCCGGTGCCTTTACAGGCGGCAACGGTGACTATGTTGCACTGTTTGAACCAACTGCCACCATGGTAGAGCTGGAGGGCAAGGGTTTTGTACTTACCTCCATTGGCCAGGAAAGCGGAGAAATTCCTTACACCGCATTTTTTGCCGCCCAAAGCTACATGAAGAAAAATCCTGCCGTTATCCAAAGCTTTGCCAATGCTGTTGCAAAAGGCCAAAAATGGGTACAGGAACACAGCGCAAAGGAAATTGCCGAGGCGATTGCCGAGCAGTTCCCTGACACCAAGCTGGATGTCCTGACCCTTGTGGCCCAGCGGTATCAGGACATAGACGCCTGGAACGCTACCCCTGTGATGAAACAGGAGAGCCTGGAGCGTCTACAGACCGTTATGGAGACTGCTGGCGAGCTTAACCAGCGTGTAGACTTTAACAAGCTGGTAGATAACTCTTACGCAGAAAAAGCAATAAAATAACCACTTTTTGTAAATACAACTATCGTATCACTACAGCAAGGTCACTGAAAGAAGGTTCTTTCAGTGACCTTGCTGCATAAATTTCTGTCCGCTATTAAAAGCGGTTCTTCTTTTGATAAATAACAAAGCTGCAACAGAACACATAAAAAATGACAAGGATAAGTCCCATGGGCAATTCTATATTCATAACCTGACCTGTGTCCTTTGTACTCATGTAAATCATATGAAAACCGGGCAGCATCCCAAATAACCCACCCCAGAATTTATACTTGCTTAATAAAAAGCCGCTTACTATAAACAACCCAATCCATACAAATACCACCGGAGAAATAGCCCCCATTGCCGCCAATGCCACCCATCCATAAAGCACCGCAAAAAAAATTGCCGGAAGATAAAAAAGCACTTTTCCCATTTGGTACACCTCCCAATAAACAATTACAATATCAATTACTATATCATCTTATCTAGACAGCTGTCAAACCCTTTGGATTTTGCCATTTTCTATCAGTAATTTCTATTGCTCTATGATCAATCCTATCATGATAAAACTTCTGTTTAGAAAGCAAAAATTAGGACAACCCTGTTTCTTTTTTTTAATCATACTTTCTATAGTTGTAGTATTATTTTACAAGCATCAACATTGTAAGGAGTGCGTAAAAACGGTATACTTATAAAATAGATTTATTTTAGGCAAAGCAGGTGTTTTTTATGTCTCAGCCAGTACCAATGCGCATTATTGGCCATATCCGTAGCGATTTTACTTCCAAGTTTGGCATTCCACGTCAAAGCGGCCTAGTTGATGCTTTAAAGGCAACCATTGTATTTGAACCTGAATACCGAAATCCTGACGCTTTGCGTGGGCTGGAAGGATATTCTCACATATGGCTAATCTGGCAGTTTTCTGAAGCTATTCGAAAGGACTGGTCACCTACTGTACGGCCGCCTCGGCTGGGCGGAAATATCCGCATGGGTGTCTTTGCCACACGGTCTCCTTTTCGGCCAAATCCCATCGGGCTATCCTCTGTGCGGCTGGAAAGCATTGAGCAGCACAGCGAGTTGGGGCCAATCCTCCATATATCCGGTGCTGATTTGCTTGACGGCAGCCCTATCTATGATATCAAGCCCTACCTGCCTTATACCGATTCTCATCCTGAGGCCACAGGCGGCTTTGCCTTTCAATCCAAGGAGGGTGTTTTGCAGGTAAGCTTTCCCCAAGAGCTGCTGAAACAGGTTCCGCCAAATATCCGGGAAGGATTGTTGGCAGTTCTGGCACAGGACCCCCGCCCAGCCTATCAGCATGCACCCGACCGTGTTTATGGAATGGAATTTGCAGGTTTTGAAGTGCATTTTACGGTAGACGGTGACTTGCTCTCTGTTTGTAAGCTGACCACCCTATGCTGAATATTTCAAAAGCACGGATGCAAAGAATATAAATCTGCTTCTGTGCTTTTTTATTATCACCACAAAGAAAAGACCACACAACGATTTGACGCAATACCGCTGTCTTTGGAACTACTAACCCCATATAAACTGTTAACCTCGTCCTTACCAATTTTTTTTGCTTTACATGGCTCTCAATCACGCTTTAAAAGTGTTGATTTTATACACCTCCCACAGAAACGCCTGGCTTATTGCAGTAGGTTGTAAAATAAAAAGGCCGATTTGGTTTTAAACCAAATCGGCCTTTTTAGAAATGTTATCAGGCAACAGCCTTGCTTAAAGCATTGTCTACTGCTGCAAGAATACCCTTGCTGGAGTTTGTTGCACCGGTTACTGCGTCAACATTGGAAGAACCATTGTTGGCAATAACACCTTCAATAATCTTCTTCTCGGCAGACTCATAAATAGCAGGAGTTTCGTTTTGTGCGATTACCGCAACATCAGCAACCTTGCTATCTTTCACGGTGACTTTTACCTTAATGATATCAGCGTGGCCTTTGCCCTCGCCTTCATACTCGCCATCTTTGTAGGTAAGAGTTGTTGTGTCAGGCTTGCTTTCTTCTTCCTTGGGAGCTTCTTCAGATTCATTCGCTCTGCCCTGCCACTCCACTACCTTTGCAGTGGCTCTTGTCTCGGTTGCAGCATATTTGCCAGCCTCACGGCCAAATACAAATGCCTGCAGCAGACCATTACCGGACATATAGCCAGGCCCGCCGGAAGAAGAAAAGCCCTCGGTTACGCCGCCGGCAGCATACAGGCCTTTGATGAGAGAGCCGTCTTCGCGCAGCACGTGTCCTGCAATATCAGTTACCAAACCACCCTGAGTGTGTCTGAGGTCAGCGGTAATTTTAATTGCGTGGTAAGGGCCATTAAAGTTCTGGGGCAGATTGGTTCTGTTGAATCTGTCCTCACCCTTTGCAATACCGGCTTTGTACTCTTCAACAGTAGCATTCAGGGTCTTGGCATCCAGATTCAGCTTTTCTGCAAGCTCGTCCACAGTATTTGCAGTGGTCACAATACCTGCATCCACATATTTCTGGAAGTTTGCAGTTTTTTCAGCATTGGCCTGATTAAACACCATGTAAACATGGCTTGTGGGCTGAGCAAGAACATGAGGAGTCAGCTCAGAATACCCCATATGCTCGTTGGTGAATCTATCACCCTTTGTGTTGACCAGAATACCACCGCGGTACAGGATAAAGAGGTCAACGCTACCACCAAACTCCTCACTGTAGGTGCCATGTCCCTGGTATGCCTTCATGTTGGCAATTTCTGCACCCAGATCCATACCCCAAAGGATACCTTCGCCTGTTGCACCGGGGGCAACGTAAGGAAATGCATTTTTTACTTCGGGAATATACTTTTCAATCATTTCCTTACTAGCACCAAAACCGCTGGTGGCAAGAATAGTGTTTTCAGCAGTAATTTTCAAAGTTTTGCCGTCAGCATTGGTTGCATAAGCACCCTTTACCTCATCTCCGTCCACCACAAGGCCGGTTCCGGGAGTATTCAGCATAACAGTGATGTTATTGTTATCCTCTACCGCTTTGATCATGGTTTCTGTCATGCCCTTACCCTTGCCGTCTGCAACATGCATGCGGTAGTTGGACTGACCATAATACAAAAAGTCGGTGATGAGAGAGAACTTGACACCGATAGACTCCAGCCAGGTTACAACCTCATCTGCTTTTTCAGCGACGGTATACACCAAATCCTCACGGACACTGTAGTTACTGGGTCTGTAAATATCTCTTGCAAACAAATCTTCGTTATCCACAATGCCTGCATCGGCTTGCTGTTTTGTGTTGGCAGCAGGAATAATACCACCAGACATCATGGTAGCGCCACCCAGGTAACCTACTTTTTCAAGAAGGATAACTTTTTTTCCATTTTCTGCAGCTGTAAGAGCTGAGGTAAGACCCGCTCCGCCACCGCCGATAACAAGAACATCTGTTGTCAATTCTTCGTCTACTTTTACCTCGGGCTGTCCCCCCTGAGACTCACTGGATGAGGATGATACAGGAGCCTGGTTTGCACAGCCTGCAAAAACGGACATCAGCATAACTGACGCCAGAATAATTGCTAAAACTTTTTTCATTACTTTACCTCCAATACAGAATAGTTTATATTATATTCGATAAATCCTCGTTTGTAAATTAACAAACACAAGAAACTATATTTTGCACAAAATAAGCGTATGTGTTTAATAATAATACGATATAAGGACCAAATGTATTTTGATGAACTACATCAGTAGGTTAAAGTGCATATTTATATTAATTTTGAAAACCACTTTATTTTTTATGATCCTTTTCCCTTCTTGTTCCATTGGGTATATATCCCCCTGCACTTTTATAAATAAGCGCTTAAATAATAGCAAGATTATACAAAAACAGTAGAAAAAGCCCTGTGATATCCACTCTTTTTAGTTGTAGCACTACTTCCTTTTTTAAAGGCATCCAAGTATTATTTGCAGCTCAGGTTCCTTTTTATAACTCTCAATACACTGCGAAAGAAACCAGGCCTTGGATTGTTCCTCAAAAAATGCATTACTGCCACCATAGCAGTTATCAAAAAGGACAGCGCCCAGCTTTACTTTAATTATCACTGCAGTGATGTCTCCTATTACAGAAGCAGTGCTATCCAAATAAATGCAGTAATTATACATTATAATTGAGTCGAAGCACACACGGCCGAGTCTCTGTTTTTTTAGTATATCCAATTTTAAGCACAAAAAAACCACATTACTAGCACTTTTACATGCATTGTAACGTGGTTTTTGGAGCTGCTAACCAGAGTCGAACTGGTGACCTCGTCCTTACCAAGGACGCGCTCTACCGCCTGAGCCATAGCAGCACATTTTGGCAGGGGCAGAAGGATTTGAACCCTCGGCACGCGGTTTTGGAGACCGCTGCTCTACCAACTGAGCTATACCCCTATGTCAATTATTTAAATATTTCAGACTTTCTGAACTTAAAAATAGGCAAATGGTGGGCCTTCAGGGACTCGAACCCGGGACCGACCGGTTATGAGCCGGTTGCTCTAACCAACTGAGCTAAAGGCCCATAAGCAGATATTCTGACGACAGTGCCGCCACATGTTCGACGGCACAGCGTCAACAACTTGGCTCCCCAAGTTGGACTCGAACCAACGACCCTGCGGTTAACAGCCGCATGCTCTACCGACTGAGCTATTGAGGAATATATATTGCAACGGTCCATATTACAGAACCGTTGCAAGTGTCGGCGAAGACCTATTTTCCCGGGCAGCTTCCCGCCAAGTATCTTCGGCACAGATGAGCTTAACTACTGTGTTCGGAATGGGAACAGGTGGGACCTCATCGTAATAAACACCGACTATATCTGA
>JAEYXR010000004.1 GCA_023431215.1 Bacillota bacterium | reverse complement strand
CAAAGAAATTGCATTCTCCATCCATGCAAATTCTGTGGTATGTTAAATGTATTTTTCTATTGAAGAAATACTAATTTATAAACCTGTTTTTTAATATCACAAACAGCCGCTGTTAAAAGCCAGCGGTTTTTTTGTATAAAAAGATTTCAATTTAATTAAAAATCATTTACATCTGCTGCTTGTAGCGGTAAAATAAAAAAATTAATGTCTATCGGGGGGGGTAATATTTGCAAACTGCTACTTTGGCTTTTATTACCACCAGTATCATCAACATTTTCATGCTGCTTATTCTCCTTTATTTAATATTTCATAATACCGTGATGTCCGCTGAAAAAACCAAGGCGTATTCTTTAGCGGTGTTTTTAACAATCCTTGTAATAATTGCCGAAGCAGCAACCTGCGCATTGGACGAACTTGGCGCAGCATTTAGAAGCTTGAATGTTTTTGCTAACATGGTTGGTTTTTCGTTGTCACCGTTTATTCCTGCTGTCATTGCTGTAGTTTTTAATGAAAGATTGTACAGTCGGTTCGTTTTTATCAGTCTACCTATTTTACTAAACGTTTTTCTCTCTGTTGCTTCTGCTTGGACCGGCTGGATTTTTTCCGTTTCTTGGGACAACCTTTATATCAGAGGGCCTTTGTTTTTTGCTTACATCATTTCATACCTGTATAGTTTTTTATTACTAATGATATCAAACCATAAGCAAATTTTACAATTTCAGGATGAAGAACGCGGCTTTTTAAGAATGCTTTACGCCATTATCCTCACCGGTACAACAATTCAGGTTCTTTTCCCTGTTATTCATTCTACCTGGCATTGTACCACGTTGGTTCTTGTGATGTATTATCTTTTTCAGCGCGAATTGCAGTTTAAATATGATATTGTCACAAACACTCTAAACCGGCAAGCCTTTGAAAAAACGTTAGAAACAGCCAAAGAATCCAGTAACACAATTATTATCCTGTTTGATCTGGACAAGTTCAAAGAAGTCAACGATACATATGGCCATGCAAAAGGTGATTATTGTCTTCAAACCGCCGCAACAATTATTAACGATAGCTTTAAAGATGTTGGTCAATGTTATCGCATTGGTGGAGACGAATTTTGTGTTCTTGCCCATAACACCAATGTGAGTATTATTGAAAAGCACATAGAAGCCATGAAAGTAGATTTAGCTAAAGCCCAAAGATTTGATTCCGTAATTCCTAATATTTCCTATGGCTATAGCACTTATAGTAAAAATGAACAAAGGAATATTTTGATGTCCTTTCATGAAGCTGACAAAAAAATGTATGCTTATAAAAAAAATATTAACTAGTGATTTAGCTTCTTGCCTCTTAAAATATTATTTCTGGCACATTCTAAAAATTAAATTTAAAAAAGCCAAGGTTTTTATTAACCTTGGCTTTTTTATTGCAAAGTTGTGTCAACCCTACCTCCAAAGCAACGTTAGAAATATAATTCATCTGTGCCTTTGTCTAATACAAAATGGTTTTTTTTAACTTGCAACAATCCTTCTTTCTGCATTTTGCTTAATTCGTTGGATAACGCGCTACGATCTACACTTAAGTAGTCGGCAAGCTGCTGACGGTTAAATGGAATTATAAAGTCACAGCTTCCCTGTCGTGCTGCCTGAAAAGATAAATAAGACAACAGCCTGCCCCGAATAGACTTGGATGAGGTGTGAAATATCCTGCGGGATAGATTCAGGTTTTTTTGAGATGCTATCAGCAATAAATTTCTAATCAACTGGTTGTGATGTGCACAGGCGCAGGAGCAGGTTTGGAGTAACCGGCTGGTATCCAGAAACAAAACCGTTGTCGACTCCGATGCAACTACACTTACCATTAAAGGCTCTTGTGGCACACAAGCATAAGTCTCTGCAAAAACTTGTCCCGGGCCAACACTATCTAAGATACTTTTGTTGCCCCATAAATCATCGTTTTCTATAGAAACTTTGCCGGAAAGCACCATGCCAATGGAACTTACTATATCCCCAACACGATAAATTGTCTCCCATTTTTTGTAGGTTCTCTCTTCTGCTATTAGGCAGGAAAGCATGGATTGAATTTCTTGAGGAGTAGTTCCACAAAAAAGAGGAGTGTTTGATAAAAAAATAGTATTCATCTTTTCTCCTTTTGTTGTTTTAACAACGTATTTGTTGACCGTATTCTAATATACTATACTCATAAAGTCAATAACAAAATAAAAATACAAAAAATTATCAAAAGAGGAGTATGAATATGAAGTTCTATGTAAACGAAGAATGTATCGGCTGTGGTTTATGCGCAATGACCTGCCCCGAAGTGTTTGAAATGACAGATGATGGTGTTGCTGTTGCTATTGATGCGGAAGTGGATGATTCTCTTGTAGACTCTGCAACCGAAGCTATGGAAGGCTGTCCAGTCAATGCAATTGAAAAATTGTAAAGGAGCGTTTTCGTATGCCTTATATTAAAAATATTGACCACGAGCAGGTGCTTAGCCTTGCAGAACAGGTAACTGTTCTGCAAGGGCAAGTTGTCAGCAAAACACTGGCACAAAACCCCTTTGTCAGCATAACATTATTTGCCTTTGCCAAAGGTGAGGAAATTGGTTCTCATGACTCATCTGGAGACGCAATGGTATTGGTGTTGGAAGGCACCGGACAATTTACCGTAGACGGCACAGAATATCTGCTGACTGCTGGTGAAGCCCTTATTATGCCAGCCAAAAAACCTCATGCAGTATTTGCCAAAGAAGACTTTAAGATGATGCTCACCGTAATTTTCCCTGCTAAAAGTTAATTACAGAGATTTAATCAGCAAGAAAACATCAAAGGAGGAAATTTCAATGGAAAATAAAATGTTTTGTTATCAGTGCCAAGAAACCGCCGGGTGCTCCGGATGCACTCAGGTGGGTGTCTGTGGTAAAAATCCACAGGTGGCGTCTATGCAGGATTTGCTTGTGTATGCAACAAAGGGCCTTTCTGCTATAACAACTCAGCTACGTGCAGAAGGCAAAGAGGTTGCTGCCGAAGTAAACCATCTTGTTACCTTAAACTTATTTACCACCATTACCAACGCTAATTTTGACAATGACGCCATTATTGCCCGCATCAAAGATACACTTACCGTTAAGCAGGGGCTATTGACTCTGATAGAAAATAAGCAGATGCTGCCTACCGCTGCCGTTTGGTATGACGATGAAAAAAACTTTGCAGAAAAAGCGAAACAGGTAGGCGTTCTTTCTACCAAAAATGAAGATGTCCGAAGCCTGCGCGAGCTTATTACATATGGTCTGAAGGGCCTTGCAGCCTATTCTAAGCACGCAAATGCGCTGCTAAAGGATGATGGTGATGTAGATGCATTTATACAGCGCGCCCTGGCCGCAACTTTAGACGATACCCTGTCTGCCGACGACTTGGTTGCCTTAACCTTAGAGACCGGCAAATATGGTGTAAACGGCATGGCACTGTTGGACGAGGCCAACACCTCCGCATATGGTAACCCGGAAATTACTAAGGTAAATCTAGGTGTAGGCACCCGTCCCGGCATTCTGATCTCCGGGCATGACCTGCGGGATATGGAAATGCTGCTGAAGCAAACAGAGGGCACAGGGGTGGATATTTACACCCATTCAGAGATGCTTCCAGCTCACTACTACCCCGCTTTTAAAAAATACTCCCACTTTGTAGGTAACTACGGCAATGCCTGGTGGAAGCAAAAAGAAGAATTTGAAAGCTTTAACGGGCCTATTCTTATGACCACCAACTGCATTGTTCCCCCAAAAGAGAGCTATAAAGACCGCCTGTACACCACCGGTGCAGCAGGGTATCCCGGCTGTAAGCATATCCCCGGAAATATCGGCGAGGAAAAAGATTTTTCTCAGATTATCGAACACGCTAAGCGTTGCGCACCCCCTACCGAAATTGAACAGGGCGAAATCATTGGAGGGTTTGCTCATAACCAGGTTTTGGCTCTGGCCGATAAGGTTGTTTCAGCTGTTAAATCTGGTGATATTAAAAAGTTTGTTGTTATGGCAGGGTGTGATGGCCGTGCAAAATCGAGAAATTACTATACTGATTTTGCAAAGGCGCTACCAGCCGATACAGTTATTTTGACAGCCGGCTGCGCCAAGTATAAGTATAACAAGCTAGGTCTGGGTGATATCGGCGGTATTCCCCGTGTTTTAGATGCAGGTCAGTGTAACGATTCCTATTCCCTTGCTGTCATTGCACTAAAACTGAAGGAAGTATTTGAGCTAGATGATATTAATGACCTGCCCATTGTTTATAACATTGCCTGGTATGAGCAAAAAGCCGTTATCGTGCTGCTGGCATTGTTGTATCTGGGTGTAAAGAATATTCATCTTGGTCCTACTCTCCCCGCTTTTCTTTCTCCCAATGTTGCTAAGGTATTGGTAGACAACTTCGGTATTGCCGGTATTGGAACTGTAGAATCTGATATAGAACTGTTTTTTGGAAATAATTAAGCTTTCTTATCAGTTATTTTCCCAACATTTATAAACAAAGCAGGCTGCCAAAATGGCAGCCTGCTTTGTTTCTTTGTTCTTAATAATGGTACAACTTTTATCCTTTTAGTTCTACGCGGCGGATTTTGCCGCTGATGGTTTTTGGCAAAAAGTCTCGGTACTCAATGATGCGGGGGTATTTGTAGGGTGCTGTCTGGTGCTTAACGTGATTTTGCAGTTCCTTGGTAAGCTCAGGGCTGGGCTGATAACCTTTGGTTAAGACAATGGTAGCCTTAACCACAGTGCCGCGCACAGGGTCAGGTGCACCGGTGACTGCACATTCCAGAACAGCAGGATGCTCCATAAGCACGCTTTCAATTTCAAACGGACCAATGCGGTAGCCCGAAGCCTTGATTACATCATCAGTACGCCCTTCATACCACAAGTAGCCATCCTCATCCTGCCA
>JAEYXR010000022.1 GCA_023431215.1 Bacillota bacterium | reverse complement strand
GGGTACCCTGCGCTATTTATCATAAGATACTGGCTTGGGCTGATTTTTCGATTTTAACCCCATGCGGCATACCGTGATATACTATGCCCATCTGTTTCACTGATAATAATGGAGGCTTGGTGCAGATGGAGGTAGCAGTTCGAAGAAATGGGCGGTAAACAAAAAAGACATCCCGTAGGATGTCTTTTTATGGAGCGGGTTACGAGGCTCGAACTCGCTACCTCCACCTTGGCAAGGTGGCGCTCTACCAGATGAGCTAAACCCGCATAAATGGTGGCCCCGGTCGGAATCGAACCAACGACACGCGGATTTTCAGTCCGCTGCTCTACCAACTGAGCTACAGGGCCATATCGCAAGGGAAAAATTGGCGACCCGGATGGGGCTCGAACCCACGACCTCTAGCGTGACAGGCTAGCGTTCTAACCAGCTGAACTACCGGGCCTTACTTTTGTCTGCCCCAAGCGACGAATGTTATTTTATCATAAGCATGTCTTATTGTCAACACTTTTTAGAAAAAAATGAGAGAAATAATCGAAGCGCTAACAAATTCTTTTTTTATAAGGATTTTAGCGTGATTTCATACAATTATGGCATACTAAATAGGAGTGTATGCGAAAAAAATTATGTTTCTAATTTCTCGCAGCGCCCAAAAAATGATTCTAGTAAAGTGAGGGATACAGCATGCTTCAGGATACGCAAATGCTGCAAAGGATTTATGAAAATGCGGGCACCGGCCTGTACTCTATACAGACTATTCTGCCCAAAAGCACCGACAGCCATGTAACGGCCGAGTTAATGAGCTATAATTCTAGACTGAAGGATATTTCAGACCGTGCCCAGCAAATGCTGCAGGGGCGCGGGGTGGAATGCCAAGAACAAGAAATCATGAGTAAAATGGGCATATGGACAGGGATACAAATGAATACCTTATTGGACCAAAGCTCTTCCCATATAGCCGAAATAGTGATTCAGGGCAACACCATGGGCATAACCCAAATGACCACAGAGTTAAACTCCTCTTCTGTAATTTCTCCCGAGGTACGCCAGCTTGCAGATGAATTTGTCAATATTCAGCGCAGCAACATTGAGCTG
The DNA here is from genome assembly GCA_023431215.1 of Bacillota bacterium. GTDB lineage: Bacteria > Bacillota > Clostridia > Oscillospirales > Ruminococcaceae > Angelakisella. The sequence goes on along the minus strand of JAEYXR010000022.1, from coordinate 8,822 downwards.
ATGAAAAGTTATTTATAAAGGCATATCACCCAACCTACAGTTTACACTTTTAGCACCATCATAAATATTTTGGTACACCACAATAAAATGCTGCTATTATTATTTTAACAGGTACAAAGAAACCCTGCACCGGCTATGCTGGAGGCAGGGTTTTTTTGATGATTATTTTTATTGCTGTAATAAGTATTGACAACTTTAATTGTCAATGATATGATATATATGACAAATAAAGTTGTCAAAATGACAAATATATATTGCGAATAGAAGGTGAACTTGTGGCGTTAGAAAATCATTTAAAAGAATACCGGGCAAGGCTTGGCATCAATCAGGCACAGCTGGGGGAGCTGGCAGGGGTATCCCGCCAAACCATCAGTTTGATAGAACGGGGAGATTATTCCCCTTCGGTTACGCTGGCGCTTAAGCTGGCTAAAATTTGCTCCACCACAGTAGAAGACTTGTTTACTTATACAGAGGAGGATTCACAATGAAATCCACGAAGAAAAAGCTTAACTCCAAAATCCAGTTTGCACTTATTATACTTGTATCTGCCATCTTTGGGGCAGTATTGGGCGGTTTTCTGCTTTGGGCAGGAAAAGACATTAGTAACCTGTCACAACGGCTGATGAGTGGCATCGCACAGATTTTGCTGCCTGCATGGGGCATTCTGTGGCTGATAATGGCCGGAACAGCCTTTGTACTGTACCGTAAGTCAAAAGCAAAAATGCTTGCCTTTGCTCAAAATCCCGATGAAGAGGGTGAGGACGAGGGCAGCAAGCTTCTGTCAGTGGGGATGCTCATCAACTGCATCAATATGATCTTATCCTTTGGCATTTACGGCATCAGTCTTAGTATGGGTGAGCTGATGGAAAACGGCGAGCTACTAGGCTGTTTGGGGTTGTTCATTCTCACCATGACCTTTTGCGTGGGATATGAGATTTACAGCGTTGGGCTTACCAAACGCTGCCAGCCCGAAAAACAAGGTGACCCGCTGGAAATTGGATTTGAAAAAGACTGGATGAAAAGCTGCGATGAGGCAGAACGTGCAATCATCCATGCGGCTGCCTACAAGACCTTTCAGCTGCTGCGCTTTGTTATCATAGGGCTGTGGGTTGTGGCTGCACTGGGAGCTATGTATTTAAATATGGGAGTAATACCCATGATTTTTATCACCGTTATATGGCTTGCTCATAGCGTAGGATATATGGTATATGCCATGTCAGGCAGAAAAAAATAAAGAAACAGGGGCAAAGTTTGTCAAAAAACAGGTCTACAAAACATTGAGTTTTTTGTAAACCGATGCTAAACTTTTGGTGTACCATCTAAATTACTTAAATAAGGTTTGAAACGAGGATGTATACATGAAAAGATGGCAGTTGGCAATATTGCTTTGTGTACTTGCACTTTCTGCCCTTGTAGGCTGCGGTACAGACATAGGGGCATCATCTGTTCCCCAAGACGTGTCCCAAGAAAGCTCCCAGCCTGAAAACCAGCCCCAGGAGGAACCGGAGGCAGAATATGCTCCGGGCACATGGGTAACCGATAGTCGGTTTGAAAGTGAGTTTTGGAACATTGCATTTACGCTGCCTCAAAACTGGCTGGCGGCAACAGCCGAGGAGCTGGGCGTGGTGACGGAGAAAGGCGGAGCGCTTTTGAATGAGGAGCTGCGTGCTCAGGCAGAAAAAGCTTTTGAAACAGGTGCAAGCTTTACAGAAATGGGAGCAACCAACCTGGGTGAGGGCATCAATCTTATCATGATGGTGGATAATTTTTCGGGCATTATGGGAGGCTCCACCATTACAGAAGAAACCTATGCCAATATTGTTGCCCAGCAGCTAAAAAACCTTACCGAAATGGCCTACACCATGGAACAGGACTTAGTTACCCTTACCATTGCGGACAAAGAGTTTACTGTGATGAAAGCTTTGGTAGAAGAATACGGTATTGCACAGTGGTATGCACTGTATAAAAAGGGAAGCTATATGTGCACTTTAGTTTGCACATTTCCCGCACAAAGCAAAGAAGAAGATATTTTAACGGTGTTTTCCAACGTGACGGTTTTGTCAAAGAATCATAAGTAAACAAAAGCAGAGTATGGAAGTTTTCCACACTCTGCTTTGTTGTTTGTTGATAATAGAAGCCAAGGTACTGTCGAAAGATATGCGCTCACCATCTGCTACATGGCTTGAAGCAACATCCTGTCGTTATCAAAATCCTTTGCAGCTTTTGCTTTAAATACCTCCAGCAGCCTGGGTACTGTCATGGCTGCTCTATCTTCTCCTGTTAAGTCCAGCACAATATGTCCGTCGTCCATCATAATGGTGCGGTTGCCCAGCTGCAAAGCGGAGGAAATATTGTGGGTAATCATCATGCAGGTAATGTTTTTTTCTTGGACTATGTTTTTGGTGATGGCCAATACCTTTTCTGCGGTGGCAGGATCCAGGGCTGCAGTATGCTCATCCAGAAGCAGCAACCGTGGAGTGACAAGGGTGCACATTAACAATGCAACAGCCTGGCGTTGTCCCCCACTGAGCAGCCCTACCTTGGTGGTAAGGCGATTCTCCAGACCTAAATCCAGCAGAGAAAGCTGCTCCCGAAACAGCCGACGGTCTGCCTGTGTAATGCCCAGTAAACTGCGTTTGCCGCTGCTGCGCAGATACGCCAACGCTAGGTTTTCTTCAATGGTCATGTTGGGTGCTGTGCCCTTGTTGGTGTCCTGAAAAATACGTCCGATGGCAGTGGCGCGCCTGTGCTCTTTTGCAAAGGTAATATCTTTGCCGTCTAGGGCAATGCTGCCGCTATCGGGAAGAAATACACCGCTGATGGCATTGAACAGGGTGGATTTGCCTGCTCCGTTGCTGCCGATGATAGTTAAAAAGTCTCCGCTGTTTAGATGAAGGGTAAGGTTTTGCAGTGCGGTACGCTGGTTTACCGTACCGGGGCTGAAGGTTTTGCTTAGGTTTTTAACATCAAGCATGGGTGCTGCCCTCCTTGTTTTGGTTGAGCGCGGCTTTGCCGCTGCGGCGAAGCCTATGGGTGGTCAGCAGCTCCCGTATGGCGGGGTAGGAGATGGCCACTGCTACAATAATGGCGGAAATAGCTTTAAGGTCGGAAGCGGCAGAGGTGGATTGCAGGGCAAGTGCAATCATTAGACGATACACCATAGACCCTACGATTACCGCAAGGATATGGCGTCCAAGTCTGCTTCTACCAACCAATACCTCGCCGATAATTAGCGAAGCAAGGCCGATGACAACCATACCAATACCGATGCTGATATCGGAAAATTGCTGGTATTGGGCCAAAAGAGCGCCGGAAAGGGCAACCAAGCCGTTGGCAATACACAGCCCTATGGCATTGGTAACATCGGGGTTAATAGAGGAAGAACGGACCATATCCACATTATCACCGGTGGCGCGCACCGAAAGACCTGTTTTGGTTTGTAAAAACAGCCATAGTACAAGGGCTGCCAACGCCACCACCAGAAGAATGACCGGATATTTGGCAAAACGGCTCATGTCCTTGGGCAGCAAACCGGAGCTAAGAGAAAATACCGTGGGCTTACCCAACAGGGAGATGGTAGATTTGCCCTGCATAATTCGCAGGTTTACCGAGTACAAAAAGGTCATGGTAAGAATACCTGCCAAAATGGGCTGAACCTTCAGTTTGGTTTGCAGTAGTGAGGTAATAAAGCCGGCGGCGGCTCCGGCAGGGATTGCCAGCACAAGGCCCAAAACAGGATGGCCGGAAACTGCACAGATGGCCGAAACGGCACATCCTGTGGTAAAGCTTCCGTCTACGGTAAGGTCGGCTACATTTAAAATTCTGTAGGATGTAAACAGCCCCAGCGCCATAAGGGAATAAATGAGCCCCAGCTCAATGGCGCCTGTGATGACAATGATATCCATGAAAGAGCCTCCAGTCAGATGAAAGATAAAATGAGGGGACAAGGCGGCTGTACCAGCCGCCTTTTTTATTTGCTTCCTATATAGATAGAAATCAGCTGTAACTGGATACTAGGCAAGTCCCAGTGCAGAGGCAACCTCATCGTTTACAATCTCGCTAAACTGTGAGAAGGTAAATACGGGAACTTCGGCAATTGGCTTGCCTTCCAAAATTTCGATGACCATGTTGGCGGTTTCTTTCCCCAACTCTACATAATTGATACCCACAGCAGCCAGGCCGCCGTCCAGCACCATGGAGTCTGCAGACACATAGCAGGGCTTTTTGTTTTCTACGCACAGGCTGCCCAGGGTAGACATGGCAGAGGCTACGGTGTTATCAATAGGCACGTAAATGGCATCTGCTTTGCTGATTAGCTGCAGGACAGATTGCTGCACCTCGCTGGAATTGGTGACGGTGGCCTCCAGGTAGGCAATTCCATTGGCGTCGCAGTATGCTTTGGCCTGTGCAATGACTGACTGAGAATTAGCTTCACCAGCGTTATAGAGGAAGCCAAAGGTTTTGGCATCAGGGGTCATTTTTGCGGCAAGCTCAAAAATAGCCTTGACAGGAATCGCATCGGAGGTTCCGGTGATATTGCCTTCCGGTGCTTCCATGTTCTGTAGCAAACCTGCTGCAACAGGGTCGGAGGCGGCAGCAAAAACAATGGGAATGTCGGTGGTGGCAGCAGCAACAGCCTGTGCCGCAGGGGTTGCAATGGCAATAATTAAATCACACCCGCCTCCCACAAACTTTTGGGCAATGGAGTTAAGATTAGAAAAGTCGGCAGAACCGTTTTGATAGTCGATTTCTATCTTTGAAGAATCGTAGCCTTTGGCCTCCAGCTGGGCAATGCAGGACTCGCGAATTTGGTCTAAGGAGGTATGCTCAACAAACTGCACCAAACCAATTTTTATTTTCTCTTTAGGTACAGGCTGAGAAGAATCGGCTGCGGGGGCAGAAGTTTCCGCAGAAACGGAAGAAGCGGGTTTGCTGGAGCATCCGGCAGTAACGAACATAGCAAGTGCAAGCAGTGCAGCAAAAATTCTCTTTTTCATAAGGGTCCTCTCCAATCATTTATTAAGGCAAAATCGGGCAATTCACGGCTTACGCCTTAAGCGTCGTTTGGCTTGCCAATTTCCTGTCATATTTCACAAAAAGCCTGGGTAATCCACAAAGGTCGGCGGTTGCAAACGCAATGAACGCTCCGGGGGAGCGTTTAAGCCGGAGTTGCAAGGCAAGCCTGCATTTTTAGTTTTATCTGACAAAAAATTAGCTGGCGCCATACAACACTTATAATTGCGCGGTATCACCTTAAAATAGTTGCGTCACTTGTTGGAGTGGCGGGTTTGTATCAATACAGATAAGCGGGCCACATCAGTATCTGCGGCAAGAGGTGCTTTTTAGACAGATGATTTTGGACAAAACAAAAAGCACCCATCCTTGTTCAAAAACAAGGACAGATGCTAACATCTGCGGTGCCACCTTGATTGCCGTGAAGCTTCACGGCCCCTTTGCGGAATGCCAACACATTCCCGACGCTGTAACGGTCGTCTTCCGTCAAACTATACTCAGCATTGCGGCCTTTCCCCTTTGCCCTCAGCGGTCCATTTGTCCAACTCGTCTACCACCGGACTCTCAGCAACGCCGGCTCTCTGTAAGCTCGTTTTTGGTTTTATCTCCGCCTCATTGGTTTAATTCATTAAAGCACAATTTTAAAATGCTGTCAACCCATCTGATAAAAAATTACCTTGTTACTATAAAAATACTGTTGTACAATAAAAGGCAGATGCAGAATAGAGAACCTGTAGCATCCCTGTACGTTTGCAGGTGTATCCATCAGATGATTTTTGCATCGGGGGCTGCCGGCAAATGGCATATATGCTGCCGGGGTAATATTTTAAGCTTTTATTTCGTTTATTACATAAGGAGAAACTCATGGAATACTGGGACTTATTGGACGAACAGCGCCGCCCCTTAGGCAGAACACAGCTCCGGGGCTGTGCCATGGACAAAAACACCTATCACGTGGTGGTACATATCTGGACATTAAGCGGAGACGGGCGGGTGTTGGTAACCCTGCGCAGCTCCGATAAGGATACGTATCCAAACTGCTGGGAAAACACAGGCGGTTCGGTACTGGCGGGAGAAACCAGTCTGCAGGGGGCGCTGCGGGAGGTAAGGGAAGAGACCGGGCTGAAAGCCTGCCCTAAAAAAATGCTGCCCCTTGGCACTCTGCGGGAGGACTCTGCCTTTTTGGATATTTACACCGTCATGGGTTACCGACCTGCAGAAGAAATTGTGCTGCAGGAGGGTGAAACCGTAGCTGCCAAATGGGTGACCATAGCAGAGCTGGAGCAGATGGAGGCCGATGGTCTCATGGCAGAGCCTGTTTTGCGCCGCACCCGTCCCTTTTGGAATGAGTTTATCAAAAGAGTGGAGGGCACATCCTGTAAATAGTTGGTGGGTGCCCTCTCTAAAACAAAACGGCTGGTAACAGCTGTTTGCAGAAGAAAGAGGTGCTTATGAAAAGAACACTTAGCTTTATTCTGGGTATCATACTGATTTTTTCACTGACATCTGTCATTGCCTTTGCAGATATCGGGCCAAAGCCATCGGTGGTAATTACCATCAAAGGGCTGGAGGGGCAAAATTATTATGTTACACTACTCTCCAGGCAGCAGTCCACCGGGCCTTACAGTGCATATGAGCCTGCATTGGATTATTCGGCCAGATATTCTCCGGAGGATGAGGAATATGAAATCTGGCGGAAGCTAGTGGAATATGAGGATTCGGACGGTTTTTACTTCTTGCAGTATTTTAAAAATTGCAGTGAAACAAACCAGTTTAGCTGGACTTATTATCCACCTGCCGAGTTTAAAGTTTTAATCTATTTTCCACAGCAGGACCGCTACATAGTAAGTAGCGAGGTTTATGAGAGGTATGCCTTTGATAGCCATTATCAAATGACGGTTGATGCCGGCGCTTTACAAAATATCACCACACACCAAGAAGTAATAACAGTGACAAAAGACTACCGTTATGGGTGGGAAGTGGTTTCTCTCATGACGCGGATTGTGGCCACCATTGCCATTGAGCTGCTGATAGCATTGGTTTTTGGGTATCGAAGAAAGCCGCAGCTACAGCTGATATTACTGGTAAATGTCTGCACCCAGGTGCTGCTAAATGTGCTTTTAAACGTCATTAACTACAATCTGGGCAGTATGGCATTTGTATTCAATTATGTTTGGATGGAGCTATTGGTGTTTGCCATAGAAGCGATGATTTATTCCAAATACCTTAACAGAGGAGAAATTCTCATAAAAAGTTGGAAGCCGCCGGTATATGCCTTGGTGGCTAATGCGGTTTCGTTTATTGGGGGAATGGCGCTTGCTATTTTTATCCCCGGTATTTTTTAATATACTATCAAAAACAGGCACCATGGTATTCCATGGTGCCTGTTGCTTTGCATACGCAAGCAGGTTGGTAAAGTTCTATATAACAATACCGCCGTTGGGGCTGAGCACCTGTCCGGTAATAAAGTCTCCGCCGGAGGAGGCTAAAAAAACCACAGAATCGGCAACATGCTCCGGTGTACCAATCATCTCCAAGGGGGTTTCTTCTTTTAAGGCCTCCATGGTGGAATCATCCAGCTGTGCATTCATCTCTGTTGCAATAACACCCGGCGCCACACAATTAACAGTGATGCCCGACGGCCCCACTTCTTTTGCCAGTGCCTTGGTTAGCCCAATGACGGCTGCTTTGGCGGCGGAATAATGCACCTCGCAGGAGGCGCCGGTAAGCCCCCAGATAGAAGAGATATTGATGATGCGACCGCTTTTTTGGCGTATCATGTGGGGCAGAGCTGCACGGCAGCAATAAAAAACCCCTTTTACATCCACGTCAAACAGCCTGTCCCACTCCTCATCGGTAATGAGGGTGAAAAGCTGCTGCTGGGCGATGCCCGCATTGTTGACCAAAATATCCACAGCACCAAGGTGTGCTTCAATTTGGCGGAACATTTCCTCTACCTGGCTGCTGTGGGCAATATCAGCCTGCACTGCCATGGCGGTACATCCCTGTGCGGTAAGCTCTTCCACCAGCTTTTGTGCTGCCTGTGCATTTTGGCAATATCCAACGGCAACACGGCAGCCTTTGGCGGCAAAAGCTTTTGCCACGGCACGCCCAATCCCCCGGGAGGCTCCGGTTACCAGTACAGTCTTTTGACATAAATCCATAAGACTTCTCCTTTGAATTACTTAATGTCAGTATGAGTATAGCACACAAAAAATAGACCGTCTATGATAAAATAACCGTAGTCTCTGCTGACCTATTGAATGCTGTTATTTGTGCAAAAGAAAATTACCTGCTCAAGCCAATGCATAAGTATGCTTCGCTGCATTTACATCATAATAGATAACAAGAGCTATAATCAAGTAAGTTTGAGGTGCAGTGACATCAAATAAAAAAGACCCGTCCTAGGACGGATCTTTTTTATTTGGTACGCCCGACTGGATTCGAACCAGCGGCCTTCAGAGTCGGAGTCTGACGCGCTATCCAACTGCGCTACGGGCGCAAATACAAAACTGCCTTTATTTGCAACGTTACTATTATATAAGAAAGAAAATGACTTTGCAAGGGCTCCTAACAATTTTGACTTTATAATTCTTGCCATACCTATTATAATATAAACTGGATAAAGCATAAAAGATTGAATATAATAGGAAGATGCAGCATAAAAATGAAAGTTTATAATTTTTTTCAAAAAAAGCTAAAAAAGGTGTTGACAGAAAGGGCGGGGGTATGATATTATAACTAAGCTGTCCCGCGGGGGCAGCGAGAAAAAAGCGAAAAGCACCTTGAAAATTGAACAACATCAAGCT
>JAEYXR010000133.1 GCA_023431215.1 Bacillota bacterium | reverse complement strand
AAAAAAGCAGTTTAATTATACACGATAGACATGCAAATTTAAAATACAAACATGGGAATAGAAGCTTTTGGTGCAGAGGGTACTATGTGGATACAGCAGGAAAGAACAGTAAGAAAATAGCAGAGTAAATACAGAACAAATTAGATGAAGACAGGCTACAGGACCAGCTGACATTTAGAGAATACGAAGACCCTTTCAAGGGTAGCAAGCAGTAATCTTTTGCAAAAGTCAGACCGTAATAGGCCATTGCAATGGCAGCCAGTAAAGGCGGGTTACACCCGTATAAGAAAAGCCACCGGCTAAGCAAGTGGATATTTACTTTGCTGTTTATTAGGATTCAAGCTGCTGCACAAGATATTCCATATAATTGGCATAATGATAAAACACAATACCAGGCTCCTGCAGCTCCTGATTCCAACGCTTTACCCACTCCAGGGTAATAAATCCATCATACCCACCCTCTTTGAGTACCTTAAGGGAATCGAATATGGGAACATCTCCGTAACCCATCATGCGGTAGGCTACTTTTTCATTTTGCATGACAGAATCCTTAACATGAACATACTTTACGTATTTACCTATTTTTTCATAAGTATCATAGGGGCTTTCTTCAAAAAACCGGTATGGATGATGGACATCCCACAATACGCCGGTAGAATTAGGGTCCACACCCTCCATAAACTCAGACATTTTAGAGGAATCCGCCAAAACACCGTTGGTCTCCACCAACAGGCAGACGCCCTTTTCTCCGGCAAGTTTGCTCCATGCAACATAAAGTGCCTTTGCCTGCTCCCAGTTAATCTCTTCCGGCTCCGGCCTTGGCGATATCATAACACGAATATAAGGAATATGAAGTCGTGCAGCAAGCTCAATATAATCGATAACTTCCTGCTCATGCTTTTCACGACTATCCGGCATTCCAAGGGTAACACCGGAGGTTAAAGCTGAAAATTCCATACCGGATGCAGCCATTCGTTCCATGGTTGCGGGTGCATTTTCTCTATTGAATATCTTGCAGTGGGGAGCATACATCTCTTTTCCTACCCCACGAATTTCTATCCCGTCAATTCTCATATCTTTTGCAGTTGCAAAAATTTCATCCCAGCTCCAGTCTGGACAGCCTAAAGTAGAAAAGGCCAATTTCATATTAAACACCCACATTTCTGTCTAAAGTTTCATGTCCTAATGGAGCAGCTCTAACTTATGCCCCAATTAATCTTCAGGTTCTTTCTTTACAGTTATTGTAATCTTTTCTTCGCTTAAATACTCCTTTGAAATCCGCTCTCCCATTCCCTTGCTGGAGTCAATCACCGTCCCAACAATTCCAGGTGTTTCGGGGTCTGTATTATACTGAACTTCAAAAGAAAACCCTGCTTCTGACAACACCTTCCTTGCATACAGCTCTGATGCACCAACCAAATAAGGCACATCCACATAAGCCGTACCCTTGCTGACAATAAGTGTCACTACCATATCATCCGGCAACGGCAACCCCGCATCTATTGATTGGCTGATGACAACATCCTTGGGGATTGTCTCGCTATACTGCATTTCTTGGCGTAGTATTATGTCGGGTAAAGATGCTACTTGCCGAGCCTGTGCCTCAGAAATTATCATACCTGTGAAGTCAAAAAGCATAATCGGGGCTTGTTCCTCTGCACTTGTTTCTTCCACCGGAACAGGGTGATTGGTAGATGCCGTGCCCAATGCTGCAATTAAAAACAGGTTTAACACTATACTGGCTGCAAGTGCCCCCGCCAGTACATTTTTAGGCTCCTTCCAAAAGCTTTTATGCTTGGTGGTAGGAGCTTTGGTTTGTTCTGCATGAAAAACTGCGGTATTGGAACCAGCTTCTTCCAAAAGCGCTGCTGTAAAAGCATCTACCGAGGCAAAGCGAGCTTTTTTGCTCAGCTCCATGGCTCTTTCTACCGCCACAGATACAGACATAGGAATATCTTTTCGAAAAGAATTTCCAAGGCTTGAATCACTTTTTTCTTTTTCTCTGTGCGGTGCTTCCATAGGGTCATTGCCGGAAAATGCCCGATACAGAAGTGCTCCCAACGCATAAATATCGGTCCATTCTCCCTGCCACTGGCTTTTAGAATATTGCTCGGGTGCACTGTAGCCGGGAAAAAGCTGGGGTTGTATGCCACTTCCATCGGTTCGCAGCTCAGGCAATGCAAATCCTACAAGGTAGGCTCTTCCTTTATTGTCTACCAAAACAGTCTTTGGGGATATGCCGCCATGAACCAGCCCCTTATTGTGCAGGTTGGAAACCAGAGAAAATAACGGCATGAGCAAAGCCTTCGCTGAGGGCCAGGTCAGAGGCTTTTTCCCCATAAAATACTGTTCTAAAGTTACGGTATTGCTGATGGCACTTGTCACACTGTAAATAGTGCCGTTTTCAGTAATTAAGTCTCGTATACGAGGTAAGCAACGATTCTCAATTTTTGCAAGCCGTTTCCATCGGTCGGCTATATCAGAAAGCAGCGTCTTAAAACGTGCCATATCTTTTTCTTCTACCAAAATAGAAGCTTCTTCGGATTTTCGGTGCGTAAGGCTCTGAGGCAAAAATTCTTCCAGCCAAACCCGCCTGCCTTTGGTAGTATCAAGCCCCATATAGGCGGTAGTCAGGCTTGTTTGCCAAAGAACACGCCCCACCAGATAATGTTCGCCCAGCATGGTACCTATAGGCAGTGTCCCGGTAGGATTGGGCGTTCCGGGACGATAAAGGCAATTTGGACAAGGTTCATGAATATTCTCCAACGGCGCCATGCACCCCATGCAAAGGTTTTCCTTTTTTTCCAATCTGCCTCACTCCTAAACGGTTATTTCTGCCTATTCCTTCAATAGTATAGGTTAAGCAGTCTCTACCGAATCATCCAGGTTATAGTTTTCTATTGCCCACTCACGCAATTTATATTTTTGAATTTTGCCGCTTGCAGTCATGGGGAAAGAATTCATAAAAGCAATGTAGCGGGGAACCTTATGTCTTGCCATATGTGCCTTAATGTTTTCTTTCATTTCATCCTCAGTGCAGGAACCGGGTTCTTTTAAGATGACACAGGCCATAACCTCTTCGCCGTATTGTTGGCTGGGCACGCCAATGACCTGTACATCCTGTACCTGAGGCAGTGTATAGATAAACTCTTCGATCTCCTTGGGGTATATATTCTCTCCTCCGCGGATGATCATATCCTTAATTCTTCCAGTAATCTTATAATAACCATTTTCGTCAACAGTTGCAAGGTCTCCCGAGTGAAGCCATCCATCCTCATCAATAACCTGGCGGGTTGCTTCCTCCATTTTGTAGTAGCCCTTCATGGTATTGTAGCCTCGTGAACAAAATTCTCCCGGCTGGCCGGGGCCAAGAGTCTCGCCTGTTTCCGGGTCAACAATTTTCGTTTCCACATTGGGCATAGAACGTCCAACGGTAGAAACCCTTAGTTCCAGGCTATCTTCTGTGGTAGTCATTGTTGTAGCGGGAGAAGCCTCTGTTTGGCCGTAGGTAATGGTAATTTCCTTCATATTCATCTTATCTACCACCTGCTGCATTACTTTGATTGGACAGGGAGAACCTGCCATAATGCCGGTACGCAGGCTGGAAAAATCATACTTAGAAAAATCGGGATGCTCCAAAATTGCAATATACATGGTTGGCACACCATGAAAGGCGGTGCAATGCTCATCTTGAATTGCTTTCATTACTTTAGCAGGTGAATAGTAATCAATGGGAACCATAGAGGTGGCGTGGGTAAGGCTTGCCATAATAGCCAGCACCAGACCAAAACAATGGAAAAATGGAACAGTTATGCACAATTTATCATCCTGAGTAAACTTCATACAGTCGCCAATGCTCTTGCCATTGTTAACAATATTATAATGCGTAAGCATAACACCCTTAGGAAAGCCTGTTGTGCCCGATGTATACTGCATATTTACCACGTCGTGCGCATCCAACGATTCCGTAAGTTCTCGATATAGTGCGTGATCAATAGCTTCTCCGTCTTTTTCCAGGTTGGCCCACGGAGTCATTCCGCGTGGGCAATCTCCCCCTCCCGCATATACTACTTCCTCCAAAAAAGGAAGCATGGGGTTGGGCTTTTGACCAAACTTACCTAGGCCCTTACACAGCTCCTGAATAATTGTTACGTAGTTTGCATCCTTAAAAGCATCAATCATTACCAGCATCTTGGTATCAGATTGTCTCAGTAGGTATTCTACTTCAAAAATTTTATAAGATGTATTTACCGTTACCAGCACAGCACCAATTTTAGCAGATGCAAACAGGGTCAGCAGCCACTCCGGCACATTGGTTGCCCAAATGGCAATCTTATCTCCACGTTTAATGCCATGGGCCAAAAAGCCCTTTGCTACCCGGTCAACTTCTTTATCAAATTCTTCCCAGGTACGGCAGTACTTCCGGTCTGTGTACTTAATGGCCTCTTTGTCAGGAAACTTTCTGGCTACCTGCTCCAGAAGTGATCCCACCGTAATCTCCATCAATTGCCGATTCGTACGTTCCATAAAAAGCTCCCTTCTGCTGCCGCAATCTTTGATTAGGCAGCATGCTGTCATTTTTTGCTTTGCAAAATTAGGTGCTGCGGATATGCCACATCCTTTTATCATCCCTGCACACTTGAAAAGACAGCAACGAAAGACAACACAAAAAAGGCTTTCGTCCTCTGTCATACAGAAGACGAAAGCCTTGGCTTCCGTGGTACCACTTCAATTGACGGCAAAGCCGCCCACTCTTTCTGTGTCTAATAACACAGCCTCCCTTTATCGCTGGAGATGCGTTCAAGCCTACTAAACTTCGGTTGACCACTCAGGAGTGAGTTCACATGTCTTTTGCCTGCTGCGTTTCAGCAACCCGCAGCTCTCTGTAAGGCAGGGCGACCGCTACTAATCTCCATCAACGTGTTGTGCAAATATTAGGTTGCATTTAATATATCAGCACATAAAAGTTTTGTCAATACCGTTTTATAATTTTTAGAGGATATAATCAAAGAATTATCAAAACCCTAAATTTTTTCGTCCTTTTGCACTTTAAAGCATCAGCTGTTTGAACGGACTAAAATTCTACAATTTACCTGCTGCAAAATATTTGCCATAGCAATTTTTGTGGGAGGATTGGTACCTTCCGTCAGGCATGCTGCTGTACCGGCAGCTGCGGCAGTGCAAATACATTTATAAATGTTGCCTCCGCAACGCATGGCTTTGATAAAACCGCCCAATACACAGTCTCCTGCCCCAACTGATGACACGACATCAATGACAGGAACCTCTACTCTGGCACAAGCCTCTTCCCCTGTGTATAAGAGGCCATCGTTACCCAAGCTCACCAAGACATGTTCTATTCCGTGTTGGTTCATTTCTACTGCACAGTCAATGAGTTGTTCTTCACTTTCTACTGCACACCCAACATACTGACAAAATTCGGCATAATTGGGTTTTATCACCCATGGACGAATTTCATATAAATCTTCCAATGATACAGAAACCGTATCCAGCGCAATTTTGCCGCCTAATTCATAAATTTTGTTACAGATCAATTTTAAGACAGAAGAAGAAACACCTTTTGGAAGCTGTCCACTAATTACCACCAAAGTGTTATTTCCTACACACTTTTTCAGCCTGTTGCAAACTTCTTCAACAGCTTCGTATTCCACCGTACAGCCTTCTCTTAAAATGCGTGTTTGTGTCTTGTCTGGTAGCACAAGCGTAATGTTTTCGCGAATATAGCCATCCAGCAGCACATACTCACAATCCACACCTTCGTTTTGAAGGCGTTCCTGATAGGCATGTAAATTATGTTTTCCGGCTACCACTATGGCATGGCTATCAACCCCAAATGCCTTCAGCATTCTTGAGACATTCATTGCCTTGCCGGCTGCATCAAATCTTTCTTCTGCTACGGAATTAGCGCCGTTTATTACCAGTTCCTCCAGCCAAAGAGTTACATCTATGGCGGGATTCAAGGATAAAGTCACAACATTTTGAAACATTATGATTCTCCTGTTCCCTTTTCTGTTTTTATCTTACCTTAAAGCGATACAAAACATTCACCTTGTAAACATTTTTATCAGCCGGCAACGGTATCACCCATCATACCGCAGCCAAAAACCATGAAACAAACCGAACTTGCTTGCAGGAATAATGCTTTACTGAAGTTTTACAAAAGTCATTGTAAAAATATTATATCGTTAAAAGCATCCTTTTGTGTATCACCAAAACAGGGAATTTTCACAATGCTTTGTAAAATTAACTGTCAAAAAAGCCAATTATCTTATGTAAAATCAATATCCTGCCAATTATTTCAGGACTTTATATACCAAATCTTATTTACTGCATAAAAATAAAGCCCTTATTAAGTCAATCGACATGATAAGGGCTTTATTCTTCATGTTAAGGGTAACTGATATATCTTATACCTTTATGAGATAATAATTTTAAATGTCAGCAGTTTTTTAAAGGTCCCGGTATTATAGGTTGCCTAACGCATTAATATATAAAATGTCATGGGCTACAGGCGTATAAAACAGCCTTTGAATTTCTTTAGGATCAGATGTTTTTCCCAAAATCCACATCAATTTTGACACAACCGCCTCAGTTGTCATATCAAAAGCTTCCAGTACTTTTAAATTCTTTTTTAAAATATGGCCCACGTTATAAATGGCAAGATCACTTCCTTCATTGGGTACCTGTGTAGTCATAACCACTGTTTTTCCAGATGCTATTCCCTTTTCTATGGCATCATAAAAATGCCGGTCGCTCCAAGAAGGAATACCACCTACTCCATAGCTTTCAATAATAACCGCATCATTTTTTTGCAGCATGTAAGAGAGGATATCAGCATCCATTCCCGGAATCAGTTTAAGTAAAGTAACACGGTCATTTAAATTTTCATAAAAATTAGGACCTGTTGCCGTAGGCTCCTGAATATATTGCATTAAATATCCATCCTGAATCACCGCCAAGTTTGGGTAATTAATGCTGGAAAAAGCCTGAAAGCTTTTTGTACGGGTTTTGCGGGCACGAGTGCCCAAAATAACCTTGCCGTTAAAGACAATTTGCACACCGTTTAAAGAGCCGGATGCAGCACAAATAAAGCTGTCTAGCAAATTTATTTTAGAATCTGTATTTTCTGTGTTTATGGGTTTTTGCGAACCGGTAATGATAATCGGCTTTGGGGAATTTTGTACAAGATAGGACAGTGCTGCAGCAGTATATGCCATTGTATCAGTGCCGTGACAAATAACAAAACCATCATACTCCCAATAGTTTTGTTGTATTGTCTTTGCCATTAACAGCCAGTGCTGAGGCAAAATATTGGTACTGTCAATATTACAGATTTGAACACAACCAACTTCACAAAAATTTTTGATGGATGGTATATATTCTAATATCTGTTCTGAGGTAAGCTCAGGGCTCAAACCGGAGGCAGTCAGTTCAGACGCAATCGTGCCTCCTGTGCCAATCATCAAAATTTTTTTCATTTCTATCTCTCCTGCCCGGCTGGCTGTAAGGCTAACTTTTTTGTAATTGCTGACTTATCAATAGATAGAAAGAGCTACTGCAAGGGATTTATCCATAGACATCCTTTGCAGCAGCCCTACATCCGTACCGCAGATTTAAATCAAGCTTCTTCCCAGTTATTCCAGACATTCTGCACGTCGTCGTTATCTTCCAGCAGATCCAAAAGCTTGCTCATCTTTGCAGCAGCATCCTCATCTGCTATGGCAGTAGTTGTAGCGGGAATGTACTCAACTTCTGCACTGCTGAGGGTGTAACCTTTTGCTTCAAGACCTTCACGAACAATGCGAACTTGTGTGGTATCGGTAAGTACCTCAATTACTTCGTCCTCAAAGTTAACATCTTCGGCGCCCACGTCAAAGCAGTCTTCCAAAACCTTATCCTCATCCAGCTCATTTTCCGGATTATCAATTACTACAACACCACGCTGGGTAAACATAAAGGATACACAGCCGTTTTGACCCAGATTACCGCCACATTTATCAAAATAGTGGCGTAAATCACCTGCAGTGCGGTTGCGGTTATCGGTAAGAGCCTCAACAATAACTGCTACACCGCAAGGGCCATAGCCTTCATAAGTTATTTCTTCATAGTTATTCTTATCGTCCCCGCCTGCTGCTTTTTTAATACAGCGGTCGATATTATCGTTGGGCATATTGCAGGCCTTAGCCTTAGCTATGCAGTCGCGAAGCTTGCCATTTACAGAGGGGTCAGGACCGCCTTCTTTTACTGCTACCGACATCTCACGAGCAACCTTAGTAAAAACTTTGGCTTTTTGGGCATCGGAAGCACCTTTTTTCCGTTTTATATTGTTCCATTTGGAATGACCTGACATAAGTATTTCTTCCTTTCTGAATAAATCACATAACCACCAGATATAGTAGCATAAAATTAATGTTGATACAACCCCATTGGCACTACAACAGCAAACTTTTTCAATTGTTTCTTTCAACAAGATAAAAGGCTCTTGCAACATAAAGCTTGACCGTATCTAAAACGCATATACTTTTTGTACCTATCGTTCATCACTCTACTTTTGTTTGTACAGGGATTTTATCATAAAAATCCCCCGGCACAATATCCGGGGGATTAATCTATTATCTGCTGTTTAGAATACGGATAATTTCCTCAATGTCAATGGGATCATCGTCATCGGAAGAATCTGAAAAGGGGGAAGGAAATTTTTCTGTTGCAGGAACAGATGTGCCAAAAGAAGGTACCGTAACAGATGCCGCTGCAACAGGTTCCTGCACTACAGAAGGAGCCACCGGTGCTGCCTGCTGTATCGGTGCAGGTGTGGGGGCTGCGGATGCTGTGGGGGCCGCGTGAGCAGCATGTGTTTGAGGAACCTGCGCACCAGCAACCTTAGGGCTGACATAAGTAGGAATGCTGTAGCCGGATTCATGATCAAAGTCGGTAGCAATGACGGTAATACGCAATTCATCCTCCAGACTTTCATCAAAAGCAACACCCCAAATTAGGTTAACATCATCATGCGCAGCTTCACGAATCATCATAGATGCCGCATTCATATCGCTCAAATCAATATTGGGAGAGGTAAGGAAGTTGACAATGACACCGCGGGCACCATTGATAGAAGTTTCAAGCAGCGGAGATGTAATTGCTTCCTGGGCAGCCTTTTCGGCCTTGTCGGGTCCGCTGGCGCGTCCAATACCCATATGCGCATAGCCGGCCCCTTTGACAATTGCAGAAACGTCTGCAAAGTCCAGGTTAACCACACCGTTAATATTAATAAGGTCAGATATACTTTGAACAGCCTGCATCAGTACGTTGTCTGCCGCAGCAAAAGCGTTAAAGAGAGTAATTTTTTCTTCTGAGATATAACGAAGGCGCTCATTGGGAATAACGAGCAGTGCGTCAACATTTTCTTTTAACGCTGCAATACCCAAATCTGCCTGAGACATGCGGCGTTTGCCCTCAAATTCAAATGGCTTTGTAACAACACCAATGGTCAGTATGCCCATGTCGTGTGCGATCCGGCCTACTACGGGTGCTGCGCCAGTACCAGTGCCGCCACCCATACCGGCAGTAACAAATACCATGTCTGTGCCCTTTAAGGCTGCTGCTATTTCATCCTTGCTCTCCTCGGCAGCTTTTTCTCCCATGCTGGGGTCGCCGCCTGCACCGCGTCCGCGAGTCAGCTTGTCACCAATATGTAACTTATAAGTAGCGTTGGAGG
>JAEYXR010000117.1 GCA_023431215.1 Bacillota bacterium | reverse complement strand
CTTCAATGTCCTCCCACCGCCAGCGACCAATCCCCCGGGCTTCACAGGCTGCATTGGTGGGTACCAAAGCGGGGTCAAGGTGCATTAGGGCACACATGACGCTATCCAGTGCCACCGGGTCGGCAGAAAACAGCAGCACTCCCATCTGTACCGGGTCGCCGCCTGCCGGGCCGTTACCCTCCATAGCGGTAATGCCGTCCATAATGTGCAGCCGGGGGCGCACCAGCAAGTGCAGGTCGGCCAGCATATGGGCAAAGGATTGGGCATCGCTGTGTCGGGCGTGCCCCATGCCTTTTTCTAAACCATAGATGCAGCCGTAGATGTTTTTAACAGCACCGGTGACGCGCTGCAAAGCATGGGTTTTCATCTTGCAAAGATTGATCAGTACATCTGCCTGTAGCACACCGGGGCAAAGGGTGAAGCTGTGGGCATACTTCCCCTGAGGAAAACTCACTGATTTGCCATGGTCAAAGTCGGCAGCGGCAATGCCCAAACGTCCGGCTGCCTCGGCAATGCCGCAGGCGGCTGCCACCTTGGCAGGGGTATCCACCAGAGGGTTACCGGGAGAATCACCATAGGTGATATCTCTATAACCCCTTTCCAAAAGGGTGGTGCCTACGGCTTCAAAGACCGAAGGGTGGGTGGTAATGGCTTTTTCGGCTGATGCACGGCGTAAAAAGTTAGGCTTGAGCAAAATTTTCTGTGTGAGCTCACCCAAGTTTGCATCCTCACCCAGCAGGGCAAACCCTGTTGCAATTGCCTGATTTACAAGAGCTTGTTCATAATCTTTGCAGGGCACTAATACTACTTTGCTTTTATTCATCTTTCGTCATACCTTTATTATTCTTATCAGTTTTTGCTAGATGCCATCAGTCAAAACCTGCAGGACGTAGGAGGAGAACCAGCTATAAAGCCAATTACCTTGCTGCTTATAGGTGGATAGATGCAGCAGAGTGGTTACCTGCGCATAACGTCTTTGTAGCACTAGACATTATAAAACTGCTTTGCTGCCACCGTAAGCTGGCAGGCGTATTTACCTTTGTATCAGAGATATTATGAGATTATTTTATTATATCCGTAAAACGGATTGGAGCATTTGCGCATCTTGGCTGCCGCCTCAGGGGGGATAGCTGCGCATCATCAGTACAGTAGATGTTTGCAGTTATTGTACCATAAATCACTGTATGATTCAAAATTTTTGGGGCTTTTTTCTCTTGGTATTTATGCAGGATGTGTTATAATAACCGCATTGCTATTATGCAGTGTTTTCAAACGCTTTTCATAACAGAAGTCATAAGTTATTCAGTAATATCCAAAGGAGCAGCTATATGAAAATATATCGCCAGTTAGGTATTATCCTGGGGGTTTGCCTGACAGGACAATTGATAGCGTCTATTTTTCCTTTTCCGTTTCCGGCCAGTGTGGCGGCTATGCTGCTGCTTTTTTTATTGCTATGGCGCGGAGCCTTAAAGCTAGACAGCCTGCAGCCTGTGGCAGATTTTTTGGTTCAAAACATGGCCATTTTGTTTGTGCCCACATTGGTTTCTATTATGGGCGTTTTTGGTTCTGTAAAGCAGTTTGTCTGGCCTTTGCTGGCAGTGTGTATTGTGTCTACCATTCTTACCGGAGTGGTTACCGCCGGGGTTACTCTATTGGTAATCAGACTGCAAAATGGTAAGAAGGAGGGAACAAAATGACGGAAATATTGCAGGAACTTACCCATGGTCCGCTTTTCGGCATCTTACTTACCATACTGGCTTATGAAATAGGGCTTTGGATCAGCCGGCTGTTACATACACCACTGGCCAATCCCCTTGTCTTAGCCTCAGCCCTCATCATTGCCTTTTTAGTTGCTACCGGTACGCCATTAGAAGCATATCAAGACGGAGGCAATACCTTTACCATGCTGCTGCCTGTTGCAACAGCTGTTTTGGCTGTTTCTATGTACCGTAATTTTAAGGTACTAAAAGCCAACCTCATGCCGGTTATTTTAGGATGTCTGGCAGGCTGTGTAACTGCTGTTGTCAGTACCCTTGTATTGACAAACCTTTTTGGTCTAAATGAAACTTTTGCTGCTTCTTTGGCACCCAAGTCGGTTACAACACCCATTGCGCTTGAGCTTTCTCAAATGTTGGGTGGAATATCGGGCGTTACAGGTGCAGCAGTTATTGTTGCGGGACTAACCGGTGGTATTGTGATGCCGCCGTTGCTGCGTGCCCTTGGAATTACCCATCCAGTGGCAACCGGAGTTTCTATGGGAACCTGTGCACACGTTTTGGGCACCACCCGTGCCGTAGAACTGGGAGAGGTGGAAGGCGCTATGAGCGGTATCTCCATTGGCGTTGCGGGCCTTTGCACCGTATTCCTTGTTCTTTTCTTTTTATAATTTTAGTGGAAATTTTGAGCGCAGCCGTAGCTTTGGCGGAATGTGAAAGCTATTATGGCAAAGTAAAACTGCATGGTTTTCCTTATCTGACAAAATCAAGCAGCTCAATACAGTACCTATAATTACACGGTAATGCAATAAAAAAAGAAATAAGCCTGATACCAATTATTTCTGCATACAAAATTTATTTTTTGCCAAACTGAATATAAAGGCATTGTTTTACGCCTACAAATTGGCAAATACCTTGGGCTTTTCATCAAAAGGTGTTGCATTTTATAGGGGTAGGCTATTTGAGCCTTTAAAATTGAATCAAAAACAAAACGACTTCTTTGTGATAGGCATAATTGCTAAAAACACAAAGAAGTTTTTTTGTAAATAGCCAAAAAATACAATTAGCTATTGCGGTCATAAAATTTGAATGATATAATGACAGCAGAAAGACCGGAAACGTTTCCGGTAACGTTACTGAAATTTGTCGAAAAGGGGGGCCGCGCTGTGTCGATGACCATAAAAGATATAGCAAAGCTGTCCGGATGTGCGGTAAGTACTGTTTCTCGCGCTTTAAACGACCATCCAGATGTCAGTGAAGAGACAAAATCCCGCATCAAAGCTATAGTTGCTGAAAATAAATTTGTTCCCAATACCAATGCAAAGCATTTAAAGCAGCAGGTGAGCAATAATATCATTGTTGTGGTAAAAGGCTCCTTCAACTTATTTTTTGCAACCATTATCGAGCATATCCAAGCAGAAATAGGAAAAGCTGGATACGGTGCGATACTTCATTATTACGATGAAAGCGTAAACGAAGTAAAGATGGCCCAACGGCTGTGCCGTGAGCAAAAACCAAAAGGCATCATCTTTTTGGGGGGAGAGCCCGAAAATTTTCGCAAGCATTTTGCTGCGGTGGATATTCCTTGTGTGTTGGCAACCACCTCTGCCGAAAACCTTTCTTTCCCAAATCTCTCCAGCGTTTCGGTAGATGACCGTGAGGGTGGCGAGATGGCGGTAAATTATCTTATTGAGTGCGGTCATTCCCGCATCGGTGTCATTGGTGGCTGCAGTGAAGTTTCCAGTACCAGCCGTATGCGTCTGGAAGGCGCATGCAAAAGCATGGAAAAACACGGCATCGCTTTTAGGCCCCAGTGGAGTAAGGAAGGCAAATTTTCGCTCCAGGACGGCTACACCCTTACCAAGGAACTTTTAGAACAACACCCTGAAATTACCGGTATTTTTGCAATGTCCGACCTAATGGCCTTTGGGGCTATGCGCGCCATTGCCGAACGCGGCCTTGCTATTCCCAAGGATATTTCGGTGGTTGGCTACGATGGTATTGAAATGACCGACTATTATATGCCGGCATTGACCACATTGCGGCAGCCCAGCGGGCAGCTGGCAACACTAAGCGTAGAGCTTTTGCTGGATGCCATAGAAAGAAAAAAAACATCGAGGCACTTGTCACTTTCTGTTGAGCTGAAAGCCGGTGCATCGGTAAGCTGCCCCAAAAAATAACTGATACCCCTAAGGCGGAATGCCTTTACACATAGTGATAATCAGAAAAAGGAGAAATTTAGTATGAAAAAGCTAGCAAAGTTTTCAGCATTGGTATTGGCACTGTCCATGGTACTGCTGGCAGGCTGCGGCGGCGGTACTTCCTCCAGCTCCGGCACCAGCACTCCCTCCTCCTCGGGAACCGCTGCTGCAACCGAAATTTATTTTCTGAACTTTAAACCCGAAATTGCCAGTGTTTATGAGCAGATTGCCAAGGATTACGAAGCCGAGACCGGCGTTAAGGTTAAGGTGGTTACCGCTGCTGCTGGTACCTACGAACAGACCTTAAAATCTGAAATTGCAAAATCTGACGCCCCTACCATCTTCCAGATGAACGGCCCGGTTGGCTTCCAGACCTGGAAAGATTACTGCGCAGACCTTAAGGGCACCAAGCTGTATGATGCACTGTCCGATAAGTCTATGGCCATTACCGAGGGCGACGGCGTTTATGGTATTCCTTACGCAGTAGAAGGCTACGGCATCATCTATAATAATGCCATTATGGAGAAGTATTTTGCATTGCCCAATAAGGCTGTCAACATTTCTTCTACCGAGGAAATCAATAACTTCACCACCCTCAAGGCTGTTGTTGAGGATATGACCAAGAACAAGGCTGCCCTGGGTATTGAAGGCGTCTTTGCTTCCACCTCTATGGCTGCCGGTGAGCAGTGGAGATGGCAGACCCACTTGGCAAACCTGCCCCTGTACTACGAGTTTGCAGATAACAAAGACTATGAAAACACCGTTTTGGCCGGTTTGGATACTGCTGAAGCAAAATTCACTTACGGCGAGAACTTCAAAAATGTCTTTGACCTGTATATTAACAATTCCATTACTGCCAAGACCATGCTGGGCAGCAAGACCGTTAACGACGCTATGGCCGAGTTTGCACTGGGCAAGGTTGCCATGGTTCAAAACGGAAACTGGGCCTGGAACCAGATTGCAGAAACATCCGGTAACGTTGTAAAGGCAGAAGACATTAAGTACCTGCCCATCTACTCTGGTATGCCCGGTGAAGAAAGTCAGGGCCTGTGCGTTGGCACCGAGAACTACTTTGCCATCAACAGCAAGGTTTCTCCCGAAAAGCAGCAGGCTTCCATTGACTTTTTAACCTGGCTGTTCAGCAGCGAAAAAGGTAAGGGTTATGTTACCAATGAGCTGGGCTTCATTGCTCCTTTCACCACCTTTGGTGATAATGAAAAGCCCTCTGATCCTCTTGCCAAAGAAGTGCTGAACTGGATGGAAAAGGATGTCACCTCTGTGCCCTGGACCTTTGCCGCATTCCCCTCTGAGGAATTCAAGAATCAGTTCGGAAGCGCTCTTCTTGAATACGCACAGGGCAGCATGGATTGGGCCGGTGTTACCAAGGCATTTACCGAGGCTTGGTCCAGCGAGTATGCTATGCAGCACTAATAAAACTGCTGTTTGGCGGAATACTGAAATAATACCCCTATGAACAATATTTGCCCCGCGCCAAGTGGCGCGGGGCAAATAAAAAGGCAATCATTACCGGGAACGGTCTGACCGCCGTATAAAAGGACCATGGGGATGAGTCTTTTTCTATGGAGATCAGCATGTTCCACTCTCAAATACATCCAAGGAGGTGCCACCGTGCAAAAGGAGCTTAAAAAGTACTTTGCATTTTTTGCACTGCCCACCGTCATCGCCTTTGCAATTGCATTTTTAATTCCCTTCGGTATGGGCGTTTATCTTTCATTCTGCAAGTTTACCACAGTCACCAAAGCAAAATGGGTAGGCTTTGACAACTACATCAAGGCGTTTACCATTAACAAAGACTTTTTAAATGCACTGTGGTTTACCGTTGCTTTTACAGTTGTGTCGGTTATTACCATTAATATCCTGTCCTTTGCGCTGGCTATGCTGCTTACCCGCGGTATTCGAGGAACCAACGTCTTCCGTACTGTGTTTTTTATGCCTAACCTTATCGGCGGCATTGTTTTGGGCTACATCTGGCAGCTTATCATCAACGGTGTGCTGGCTCATTACCAGGTTACTCTCACCTTTGACCCCAAATACGGCTTTTGGGGCTTGGTGGTGTTAATGAACTGGCAGCTTATTGGTTATATGATGATTATTTATATAGCCGGTATCCAGAATATTCCCGGAGATTTGCTGGAGGCTTCCCGGGTAGATGGTGCCAGCGGATGGGTTACACTGCGGAAAATCACCATTCCCATGGTGATGCCTTCCATTACCATCTGCACCTTTTTAACCCTTACCAACTCTTTTAAGCTGTTTGACCAGAACCTGGCTCTGACCAACGGCGCTCCCTCTAAAAAGACTGCCATGCTGGCGCTGGATATTTACAATTCCTTTTACGGCCGTGCAGGCTGGGAGGGTGTAGGCCAGGCCAAAGCGGTGGTATTCTTTATTCTGGTTGCCGGCATTGCACTGGTGCAGCTATGGCTTACCAGACGTAAGGAGGTGGAGAGCTGATGGAAAAACGTTCCAAGCTTGGCAACGGAATCATTTTTGTGTTGCTGATACTTTTGGCAATAGCCTTTTTGGCTCCCATCCTTATCGTTTTAATGAATTCCTTTAAGGGCAAGCTGTTTATTGCCGATCAGCCCTTTGCCCTTCCCACAGCAGAAACCTTTGTGGGCTTTTCTAACTACACAGAGGGCGTAGCCAAAACCAATTTTATGAGTGCCTTTGGCTACTCCTTGTTTATCACCGTGTTTTCGGTGGCGGCTATCATCTTGTTTACCGCCATGACAGCATGGTACATCACCCGGGTTAAGAGCAAGCTGACCTCTGTTATCTACTACGCTTTTGTTTTTTCTATGATTGTACCCTTTCAGATGGTGATGTTTACCATGTCAAAAATGGCAAACATGCTCCGTCTGGATAACCCGGTAGGCATCATCCTCATCTATCTGGGATTTGGTGCGGGACTCTCGGTCTTTATGTTCAGCGGTTTTGTCAAGAGCATTCCGCTGGAGATTGAAGAAGCGGCAATGATTGATGGCTGCAACCCCATTGTGATGTATTTTAGGGTTATTTTTCCCATTTTACAGCCCACTGCGGTTACTGTGGCAATTCTGAACGCCATGTGGATTTGGAATGACTACCTGCTGCCCTATCTTGTCATTGGTAACGAGTACAAGACCATCCCCATTGCTGTTCAGTACCTAAAAGGCGGCTATGGCTCCATCGATATGGGTGCTATGATGGCGCTGCTGGTGCTGGCTATTGTTCCCATTGTCATCTTCTATCTGCTAAGCCAAAAGCATATTATAGAAGGCGTTGTGGCAGGTGCTGTAAAGGGTTAAACTTTTCTCTTCATTTGTGTTCTTCCTTATTCTTTTCTTCTTATATTTTTGCGGCGCGCCCAGGTTTTGGGTGCGCCGCAAAGGTATCAACCACTTTTCCGGAGATAGTCCCGGTGTGAATCGTTTTTTTACGGAGGTATCCCCTATGCGCAGTTCGGGTATTTTAATGCCGGTTTCCAGCCTGCCATCACCATACGGCATTGGCACATTGGGCCAGGCAGCCAAGGATTTTGTGGATTTTGCCGCAGAGGCAGGTCAGAAGTGGTGGCAGGTGCTGCCCATTGGCCCCACCAGCTATGGTGATTCACCTTATCAGTCTTTTTCCAGCTTTGCCGGCAACCCTTACTTTATAGACCCGGACATCTTGGTACAAAAGGGCCTTTTAACCCATGAAGAATGCCACAGCTTTGACTTTGGCGGCAATCCGTCACAGGTAGACTACGGCAAACTGTATGAAAACCGTTTTACTCTGCTGCGCAAGGCTTGCAGCCGTTTTGATTTTGGAGATTGGGATTATCAGGGCTTTTGCTACCGCTGTGGCTGGTGGCTGGAGGATTATGCCTTGTTTATGGCGCTGAAAGCTGCCCATAACATGGTCTCTTTTCAGCAGTGGGAGGACGGCTACCGACTGCGTCATCCACAGGCACTGGACGAATTCCGCAGCCAGCATTCGTCGGATATAGATTTTTGGAAGTTTGTGCAGTATCAGTTCCAGCTGCAGTGGAATGAGCTGCGAAGCTATGCCAACGAAAAAGGCATAGGTATTATTGGAGACATCCCCATTTATGTTTCTCCTGACAGTGCCGATGTATGGGCGGGTAGCCAGTTGTTTAGCCTGGATGAAAACCTGCGCCCCATTGAGGTGGCAGGTTGCCCGCCAGATGCTTTTTCCGCCACGGGGCAGCTGTGGGGTAACCCCCTGTACAACTGGGAGTATCACAAAAGCACCGGCTACCAGTGGTGGGTACAGCGCATGCGCTCTGCAGGAGAATGGTATGATATGGTGCGTATTGACCACTTCCGGGGCTTTGAAAGCTATTATGCCATCCCTGCCGCCGAAGAAACAGCAATGAACGGGCACTGGGTAAAGGGCCCCGGTATGGACTTTATCGGAACCTTAAAGACCCAGCTGCCGGAGCTTAAGATTATTGCGGAAGATTTGGGCTTTTTAACTCCCGAGGTCTTTCAGCTGCTGGCTGATAGTGGTTTTCCGGGTATGAAGGTGCTTCAATTTGCCTTTGACAGCCGTGAGGAAAGTGACTATCTGCCTCATAACTACAAGCCCAACTCTGTTGTTTACACCGGAACCCACGACAACACCACCACTGCCGACTGGAAGCAGAGTGCCCCAGCAGAGGATGTTGCGTTTGCCCATGAGTATCTGGGGATACCGGAGGAGGGCAACCTAACACAGGCGTTTATCCGTACTGCTCTTGCAAGTGTCTGCGATTTGGCAGTGGTGCCAATGGCGGACTATCTGGAACTGGGGATAGAGGGACGCATCAACGAGCCCTCCACCCTGGGCAAAAACTGGGTGTGGCGTGCCAAAGGCGACGATTTTACCCCTCTGCTTGCCAAGCGAATCTGCCGAATGGCCAAAATTTACGGCAGAAAATAAAAGCTGTGAGGCTTTAAGGTAAATACCGCCCAATTTACAGATAACACTGTAAATTGGGCGGTATTTGCTTTAATTAATTTTAATTGTGTTTCCTTTAGAAACAAGCAAGGCTTCATATACTTTTCCAATTTCCAAAGCAAATTCCAAAGAGCCGGTTGTTGGTGTTATGTTGTTTAAGATACAGCTGCAAAAATACATCATTTCGTCATAGATACCCTGCACAAAAAGTGCTTTGTTTTCCAGGGTTGCTTTGCTGTTCTGTGCTTCCCAAACAACAGCGCCGGTATCGTCCCCCTGGGGAATAAAGGACGTGGTCTTGCCATATTCCGAGGGAATACCGCGTTCTAAAATTACCCGCGTGGTATTGTCAATATGCAAATGCCATTTGGAGGCGTAAAAATGATAATCTTCGTTGGGGAGGGGCCCGGAAGCCAGGTGCAGGTTGCCCACAACACCGTTTTTAAATTGCAGAATATGCACACCTTTATTAAATTTGCTGGGAACCGACAAAACACTATCTACCTTGCCACCCACCGATAACAATACCGAAAGAGGGTGGCAGCCGTTGTTCAACCAATCACAGGAGGTGTTCTCCCGCAGCGCTTTTGCACCGTCCGTCGGCATCTCCAGCGGGTAAACGGCCAGCATGCTTTGCAATCCTCCGTATTGGGGCGAAGATGCTATTTCAATAGCTTTGCGGGTGGCAGGCATAAAGGCTTTTTTATATCCAACCAGCGCTACCTTATTTTTACGTTGCTCTATCATTTGCAGCACTTCTTCTGTATGCATGGCTGCAGGTTTTTCCATCCAAACGTGCAATCCGGCAGCAAAAGCCTCAATAGCCATTTTGGGGTATGCGGTGGGAGAGGTGCAAAGAAATACGGCATCCAAATTTTCTTTTTGATACATTTCGGCAGTGCTTTGGTAGCTGCGGCAGCCATACTGTGCTGCCGTGGCTTCTGCCATAGCCAGATTACTGCGGTTGCAAATGGCAACCAGCTCTACGGGCAGATAGTTGAGTGCCGGAAGCAGGTTTCGGTAAGCATGAGAACCAATGCCAACAATGGCCACACGCAGTTTTTTTGCAAATTCTCGTTGATAACTCATCACTAAAATCTCCTTTTGTTATTTTTACGTAATAACCCTAGAAGAATAAGCTTAGCATTGTTTTTGCGCAACTAAAGAACGTAGCGCCTGTATGCATACTTCATGATCTTCCTCGGCGGTAAGGCCGGAGACGCCTATCATACCCACCATGCCGGTGCCGACAACTATAATGGGGAAGCCGCCGCCTGCACATTGATATTCCTGCGGCGTATAATAATCATAAAAGCTGCGGCCGCGAATACGAAATTTTTCTGCAGCATATAGCGTGGAGTGTTCAAATTGAGCAACGGTACGCAGCTTACGTTGGGCCCATAGCCGATTATCGGTACTTGCCCCTTTCATACAATGAGAGAAAACAATGGTTTCACCTTTGTGTATTTCAATGTAAACACCGGGCTTTTTTGCCTTGCAAATGTATTCCACAGCGGCAAGACCAAGTGCGAGTGCATCCTCATGAGAAAAAGAAGAAAGCTCAAGCTCTTTTTCCAGCTCAAGTATTTTTTCAAATGCTTCACTCATAGTGAACCTCCCAATTTATAAATAATATAACTGTTATAACATTTACAAAATCAATTGTCAATTCATTCATGTTTACCAGAGGAATGATTGGATTTTATTACAAAGTACGAGGTAATATCTTTTGCAGATTGAACAACAGCACACCGTCATAGCTTGCTGGGTAACCATAAATAGCTACTATCAGGACATCATGGAGGTACAGGATGGAGGAAAAGGTTGCCCTGTAAAAAAGAGCCGGTAACACTGCAAATTTCGCTGCATGGACCCGTATCTCTAACCTCATAGCGTGAGTTCGCGCCCTTATTTCCAAGAAGCTATAAAAAAGTAGAATATCCCTTTGGTAAGCTGCGGGAGCATGGGGCCTTATTTGCCTGGCGCGTTTTGTAAGATTCATAGATGCTCCCCTTAACATAAAGTTAATTCATCAGTAGGTCAGAAGGCTTTTTGCTTTATTATAGCATTGTGCCCCACAGGCGGCAACATAGGTTATATAGGAAAAAAGAAGAACAGCGGCGCTCACAAAAGTGAGTACCGCTGTACAAAAAATCATTAGTAAAAAGCGTTTCAGACATGATATTACTCAGGCTTACTCTTTTGGGCCAGCTGAGCCTCCAGCTGAGCAATACGCTCTTCCAGCTTGGTAAGCTCCTGGGCAATGGGGTCGGGAATGTGAATTTGGTCCAGCTGGGAATTATCGGTGCGCAGCTTGCAGCCGTTGCAATGAACCACCTTGGCAGGTACGCCCACTGCGGTGCAGCCTTCTTCCAAAGCTGTCAGCAGCACAGCACCTGCGGCAATCTTGCAATTGTCACCAACGGTAAAAGGCCCCAAAATTTTCGCACCTGCACCAACCAAAACATTTTTGCCCAGGGTGGGGTGACGCTTACCCTGGTCCTTACCGGTACCGCCCAGGGTAACCCCTTGATAGATGGTGCAGCCATCGCCTACCTCTGCAGTTTCGCCAATGACAACACCGGAGCCATGGTCAATAAGGATACCACGGCCTATTTTGGCACCGGGATGAATTTCTATTCCCGTAAGAAACCGGGCGAACTGCGAGAGAAATCTGGCTAAAAAATAGAATTTATGAGTATAAAGCCAATGAGCAGGACGATGCAGCATTATGGCATGCAATCCCGAATAAAGGAGAAGAACCTCAAAAGTATTGCGGGCAGCCGGGTCGCGCTGCTTTACAGCAGCAATGTCTTGTCTGAGTCCTTTTAACATAAGGGCCCCTCCTATGGCTATTTTACTAAAAAAATATAAGTGGTTTGGCTTATAATATACCACATAGGTACACTTTTTGCAAGAAAATTATTTAGCCCAAATAGAGTTAAAGCACAGAAAGAATTTTGGTATCTACAGAATAGCCAAGAAACTGCAGCAGGGCCTGACAACCTTCTTCCACATCGCGCCGGGTAGCTTCAAAATTACCGGTATACCAGGGGTCGGCAATGTCACGGGGATTAGTAGTCAGGTCCAGCAGGCGGCGCACTTTGCCCTGGCTGTCTCCTCCAACAATACGCAGAATGTTGCGCACATTGGCGGTCTCCATGCCAAAAATATAGTCGTAAGCATCGTAGTCCTTTTTGGTAAGCTGCACAGCTCGCTTACCCTCGCAGGAAATACCTTTTTGTGCTAAAACAGCTTTGGTACCCCGGTGAACCGGGTTGCCCAGTTCCTCGGTACTGGTAGCTGCCGATGCAATGACAAATTCATGGCCTATGCCAGCTTTATCAACCATATCCTTAAAAATAAATTCCGCCATGGGGCTGCGGCAAATATTTCCTAAGCATACAAACAGAATGCGGGTCATAGAAAAATCCTCCCAAATAAGTCATTGTGTGCAAAAGGACTTTAAAAAGTCAAAGAGCACGGATATCTTTTTGAAGCAAAACTGCCTTGCTGCAGTTTCTCCAAGATGTTACCCGGTGTCACACAATCACCAGTTTATCGGATTTTGGGCGAACTGTAAAGAGCAAATAAGTTTCCTTAGCTCTATGGTATGAGGTAGATGAATTTTTGGTGAAAAAAGCGTACCCAACACCATAAATCGGCATATGGGTGCGCTTTAATCATGGAGTTGTTCAGCTTTGTGCCTGAGGTTTGCGCAGGCGGATGTGCACCTCACGAAGCTGCTGCTCGCTGACCGCACTGGGAGCGCCCATCATTAAGTCCTGGGCGTTGTTGTTCATGGGAAAGGCAATGACCTCCCGGATATTATCCTCCCCGCACAGAAGCATCATCATACGGTCTACACCGGGAGCCATGCCTGCGTGAGGGGGTGCACCAAAGCGGAAGGCTGTGTATAAAGAGGGAAATTGATTGCTTAAATCCTGCTCGGTATAACCTGCAATGCGGAAGGCTTCCACAAGGGTATCTATATCATGATTGCGCACCGCACCGGAGCTTAGCTCCACACCGTTGCATACAATATCGTATTGCCATGCTTTAATGTCCAAAGGGCTTTGTGTCCGAAGTGCCTCCAGTCCCCCCTGAGGCATAGAGAAGGGGTTGTGGGTAAAGATGATTTTACCGGTTTGCTCATCCTCCTCATACATAGGAAAATCGGTAATAAAGCAAAAACGGAAGGCATCCTCCAATAGCCCCAAACGTCGTCCCAGCTCGGTGCGGATTTGGCCGGCCAGGCGGGGTGCAGCCTTTTGGGTGTCGGCAATAAGGTAAAGAACACACCCCGGTTTTAGGTTTGCCAAACGGGCAAGCTCCGTGCGCTGGTCGGCAGTAAGAAATTTATCAATGGGACCCTGGTAATGCATATTGTCGTCCACCTTAAGGTAACCCAGACCCTTCATGCCAATGGAGATGGCAAATTCCAGCATGCCTTCAAAAAAACTGCGGGGCTGTGAGGCACAATGGGGAACACAAATGGCACGTACGGTGCGCCCGCAAAAAGGTGCAAAGTCACTTTGAACAAACAGATGGCTGAGGTCAATGATGCGCAAAGGGTTGCGCAAATCCGGCTTGTCGCTGCCAAACTCCAGCATGGCCTGCTGGTAGGTATAACGAGGAAAAGGCACAGGGGTTACCGGCTTTTGCCCAAAGGCAGTAAAGGTCTTATACAGTACCTCCTGAGCCACGTCAAACACATCTTCCTGAGTGGCAAAGGCCATTTCAAAATCCAGCTGGTAAAACTCACCGGGGGAGCGGTCGGCACGAGCATCCTCATCACGAAAGCAGGGAGCAATTTGAAAGTAACGGTCAAAGCCCGAAACCATCAGCAGCTGCTTAAAGATTTGGGGGGCCTGGGGCAGGGCATAAAACTGCCCCTTGTGTTTCCGGCTGGGAATCAGGTAGTCCCGTGCTCCTTCGGGGGAGGATGCGGAGAGGATGGGTGTCTGAATCTCTAAAAAGCCCTGTTGGGTCATTTTTTGGCGCAAAAAAGCAATGACTTTGCTGCGCAGTACAATGTTGTCGTGCACCTTTTTGTTGCGCAGGTCAAGATAGCGATAGCGCAGGCGAACTTCTTCTTTGGTGGCGGTACTGGAGGCAATTTCAAAGGGCAAAGCACCAAAAGACTTACCCAACAGGGTAAAGCTTTGTGCCAACAACTCAACTCTTCCTGTGGCAATTTTATCATTGATGGTATCAGCATCCCGCAGGGTGAGAATACCCTCTACAGCTGCCACAGCTTCGCGGTTTACACCCGTCAACAGCCTGTCATCATGCACTACAATCTGCAAAAGTCCCGATTCATCCCGCAGGTCCACAAACTTGACGCCGCCGTGATCCCGGATATTTTCAACCCAGCCTGCTACACGGATGTTTTCATTCAGATTATTTTCTCTCATCTCCCCACAAGCGTGTGTGCGATACTGGTTTTTGGTAATCTTCATCACTGGTCAACCCTTTCTCAAGTAAATTTTGAACCTGCATAAAATAAAATTGGATTTATGATAACCTTTTCTTACGGTACTGTCAATAAAGAGAATTACAGGATGTTACAGGCAAGAAAAGGATATTTTAGTAAAAAACAGCAAAAGCTCACCATATCGCATCCTTGCGATATGGCGAGCTTTTTATTCAAGTAGTTTAAATCTGGCTTTTTACATCATTGTAAGAAGCCGTTAAGATTGTTAAGCCTGCAGTCCCTCCAATAATTTGGGGTCGGGGCGGTAGTCGGGGTTTTTCTGGTATTTACGGGAGTCCATTTTAGCGGCATGGGCAGCTTTTAGCTCCACCACTTTTTGGGGGTTTTCCAACAAGTCAACCAGCATACACGCAGTAGCCTTTACCTGGGTTTGCATGGCGGTATAGGCTGCGGGCATATTGGCCTGCTTGGTATATTCTACAGTGTGGCCAATGGTGTTAAGGGCTACATTTGCCACATGAATAGAGGTGTGGGGCACAACCCAGGAAACATCGCCCTCATCACTGGCACCGCCCACAATTTTTTCCACATAGGGAAGTGGTTCAATGACGGTAGAAAGACCTATGCCTCCACAGATACCTTTGGCAGCCGCTTGCTCCTGTTCTGAAAAAGCAGGAGCGCCCACAGCCTCCAGATATTGCTGGGCAAGCTGAGCATATTCCCGAACCAAAACAAGGTTGTGGGTAATATCCAAAACCTCGCTTTTGTAGGTGCAGCCTGTGGCAAGAGCAGCCGCCTTGGCACAGTTTTCCACCCGCTCATCTACAGAATGAAGGGTATCCATATTGATAGAACGGATGCAGTATTGGCTGGCAGCCAAACCGGGCACCACATTAAAGGCGTCGCCGCCCTTGGTAATAATATATTGAATGCGGACATCAGTGGGGACATGCTCCCGCAGGTAGTTGCAGGCCACATTCATAATCTCCACAGCGTCCAAAGCACTGCGTCCCTCCCAGGGACAGTCGCCGGCATGGGCTGTTTGACCGGTAAAAATGTAGTTTTTAATCAGTGTGCCGGTAAGCACCGAGTAATTGACCTCATTTTTGTTGTGGCAATGAAAACCCACGGAGCAGTCCACATCATCAAAAAGACCCTGATGCACATAGTAAGCCTTGGCACTGCAGTTTTCTTCACCGGGGGTGCCGTATACGCGGATGGTACCTTTTAACCCTTTGGCATCCATTACCTGCTTTAAAGAAAGGGCGGTACCCACTGCTGCAGAGCCAAATAGATTATGTCCGCAGCCATGTCCGTTTTCTCCGGGAGCATCACAGGAAAGAGCAGGAAGAGCATCGTACTCACACAGAAGTGCCAGCACAGGGCCGTCTCCGGTTTTATACTGGGCAATAAATCCGGTGGGGAAGCCACCCACGCCCCGTGTAACCAAAAACCCCTGTTCCTCCAATAAGCCGGCAAGAAAATGAGCAGAACGCACCTCCTGGGTACCGGTTTCTGCAAAATTCCAAACAGCGTTGCCAACCTGCTCCATTACCGGGCGCAGGGTGGGAACTACCTCCAAAGCCAGCTTTTGAGCCTGAGAAAACTCCATGAATACACGTCCTAACCAATAAAATACCAATTTAGGTGATATTATACAATTTTAAGTGTTGTAATGCACAAAAATACCCTAGACTTTAAAAAAGAGAGTATGCGCCATACCATCAATAGGTTTGGTCTGCATACTCTCGTATTATAGCATAATTATACAGTAGTGTCTACAGAATTATCCACATTGACTTGTTCAGATTCTACAGATTCCGGCTGTGATGCAGCTTCAGAATTTGGTTCCTCAGGAAGCTCTTGTTCCAAAAGATCCGACTCATCCCGGTGCCATTCAATGTTAGCCAGCTTTGCCAAATTGCCTGCATCCATGGTGTATTGGAACTTGCCGTTTAAGTTTAGACTGCATTCCAGCTCTTCATTGGAGCCGGAAAAGGAGATGTTGGTCCAGTCCGCATTCAATGGGTTCAGCAAATCCATAATGCCTTTTACAGCAGCGGCAAGAGCCTCCTCTGTTTCATAGGGGGTGACAAAATGAATATCCAGACGGGTGTAGTAAGGGGTAAATTCTGAGCCGTT
Organism: Bacillota bacterium; assembly: GCA_023431215.1. GTDB lineage: Bacteria > Bacillota > Clostridia > Oscillospirales > Ruminococcaceae > Angelakisella. The sequence goes on along the minus strand of JAEYXR010000117.1, from coordinate 9,607 downwards.
ATAATTCATGTCGGAGTAGATAGAAAGGCTGCTGATGTTGCCCTGATCCTTTAATGCCTCATAGCAGAGGTCATACAGCTCGTCGTTGTAGGTTTCCTGTGCCTGATAACGCTGCGGCCCCCAATATTCCATCACCTTGGGAATGCTGGCTGCACCAATGCTGCCGCAAATAAGCAGAAAGCATACAAAAGCACTAAGTATATCATATTTGTAAGTATGGTTTTTGCTGAAGCAGTAACGGAGTAAAATTTCCACCCCCAGGGTAATCAGGATGGCAGGGGGCATCCAAAGCAGCAGCTCCAGGTTAAAACCAGGCTGAAACAGCAGTAGCGCCATAACCAGCCCTGTGACGATAAGGGCAATACCCAGTGTAAAGGTACCTACCCTGCGGGGGCGGGGTGCAGAGGAATCTGTGTTTTGCAGCTGTGCATGTCTCTTTATTTTTGCAGGCTTTGCTTCTGAATCGGGCTTCTGTTTTTGTTCAGCTTCTTGAACCGGCTGTTCCACAGAAGGGTGGGTTGCATCATTATTAGCTTCCTCCCCGGCAGGGGTAGCAAGCAGGGTGCCTGCTACCTCCTCGCCAGACTCCTGCTGAGTTAGTATATTATTATCGTTTACATTAAGATTCATGGGTAGTTTCCTCCGATGTCTTTGAATTGGCGCTGTGATATTCCGTATAGTCCTCTTCTGTTTTGGCAGGGGGCTTGCCTTTTATCAGGCGGATACCCACAAAAATGATGGCCAAAGCAGCCAGTAAGGTGGGCAGAGAACGCAGCAGGCTCATCACCCAAGGCAGATATTCGTATAAAAGTCCCCCCAGGTGGCGCATCAAAATACCATCATAAAGCATATACAGGCCAATAAAGATGCAGCCGCCGCCAATAAGCAGATGCCGCTTTTGTACCATATCCTTAAACTGAGCCGCCGTCCAGGTATCCAGATCAAACAGCATGTTATCCTCCAAGGCGCAAAGCTGCTCATAAGTCATTTTGCGAAGATTTAGGGTTTCAAAAAAAGAATAGAACCAAATAACCGGAGCCAAAAACAAGAGAAATTCCAAGCCAAACATGGCGCAAAAGCCTATGAGTCCCCAAAACAGCAGCATCACCGAGAGGCCTCTGTTCATCATTCCCATATACATCTCTCCTGCGCCGGGAACAAAAGCGCAAAGGAAGGAAAAAAAGCTACTTCTTTTCATTCTCAAAAACTCCTCTCAGGTCAATACTGTTAATAAAATCTGATAGTCCCTTGGTAATGGCTCCTGTAACCTCACCTGCCGCTGCACTAAAGGATTGAGTGGTGCTTTGCAGGTGAGAAAGAGCCTTGTTGTCGGAACGAAAGGTAATGGTGTCGAACACGCCGGTAACCCACAGCACCATAGCAATGGCGGCTGCCAAACTGGCAGAAAAATATTGATTTATCCACAGGGCACGGGCTTTTTTACGTATCCGTGTCAAGATGCTTTCTGTAAGCAAATCGGGAGTTTCCAAGAGCGTTTCATCGGCAAGCATTGCTGTATAGCGGTCTATGCAGGTATCGCAAAATGCCAGGTGCTCCGAAATCTCCAATCTTCTCAGTTCATCCGGTTCTCCGGCAATCAGCCGGTTTAAAGCATAGTCGGTAAGATGTCCTTCAATTGTAAAATACTCCGCCATCAGGTATTCGCCTCCTTTAAAAGCTCCCGAAGCTGCAAGCGGGCGCGGTAAATTTGTGTTTGTACGGTTTTTTTTGGCCGACCCAGTTCTTCTGCAATTTCATCCACGTTTTTTTCCTGCAAAAAGAACAAAACAGATACGGCCAAATAAGGCTCTTTCAGTGATTGAATTTTATCTCGAATGACCTGTTCTCCCTCCGAAACAATATAAATATTATCCGGACTTTCCCAGGTGGGTGCTGCACGCTGGGGAGCATCCTCCTCCTCCAGCTGTACCCTGCGGTGGTAGGCGCTTTTTAAATGGTCGCGGGCTTTGTTGGTTGCAATACGGGCAAGCCAGGGCTTGAGCTCATTTTCCCTGCAGCTTTCCAGGTGAGTGTAGGCACTTAAAAAAGTTTCCTGAGTCAGGTTTTGTGCTTCAAAGTGATCCTGCACCATTTGATAGCAGATGGTATATACCAGCCGCTGATACTGCTTTACCACGTTGTCAAAATTTTTTGTTGTCATCGTTAGCCGGTGTCACCACGCTTTCTCTTCAGGCGCTCTGAATGTTAATACGATGCAGGTGAAAAAATATCTTCAATTCATCAAAAAAATATGCTTAGAAAAATCAGGAAAAAAATAATAACCTTTTTACATCTCTTGTTAAAGCAAAAGACGCCCTCTCTTTTTATGGTACAAAGAGAAAACGTCTTATAGCAGCAAATTAGTATTAATCAGCCAAAATTGAGATTGGGCAGAATGTTGACAATAATGGTAAAGGCAAACAGTACGGTAAAGCCGCCGCACAGAACAAGATAAACCTGCCGGGCCTTGCTCCGCTTAATATTGAGGCTGATAAGCCCCAGCAAAGTACCGCCAAGGAGCAGACCTATAAACACAAAGAGTACCTGCCACTCCAATGCTCCCAAAAACCCCAGCTTAGCCAGCTGATAAGAAAAAGCCTGGCCAAACATGTTAAATACAGGAAGCACCACCAAAGGAAGCACGGCAACACCCGTTGCACGTTTGCCGCTTCTAATAAAGAGGTAGCTTAAAATTAAGCTCAGCAGTAAAACAACACCACATTCCAAAAACATGGCAAACCCTCCTCTGCTAACTGATACAACAACGCTTAACCCTCACAGGCGGCTTTCAATATTTTCAGTGCAGCTTCCTTGCTTTCTGCAGCACCGGTAACAAAACAAACAGTGGTACCATTTGCATAAATTTCCGCATTCTCCTCCAAAGAGGCAAGCTCCTCGGGTAGGTATCCGTCAAAGGTAGTTTTGAGGTCACCAAGTCGTTTTTCTGCCATTGCCTTGGCTGCATCAATGGTCGTCTGCTTATCGTCTACCAATCTAAAAACAGCAATCTCTTCTGCAATGAAGCTTGGGCTGATGTAAATTTTATAGTCCTTGACCACGGCAGGGTCAATGTCGTAATAATTAGATACAACACTCTCACCGACAGGCTCCAGCTCTCCCTGGGGAGAAAAAATAGCCAACATTTCATCAGCAGTTTTTACGGGGTCAACGTCTTTGGCAGTACTCTTGGACCCACAGCCGCCAAGCAAAGAGATTGTAAGCATAAAAACCAAAATAAGTGCAATGTGCTTTTTCATAAAAGACCTTCCTTTTGATGTTAAGATAATACGTTGTCTTTAGACACTAGGAAACCGCATGTGTACGCAGGTAGTCAAACCATTTGCGGTACCAGTTGGCGCCAAAATGAATCCCATCCTTTGGGCTGGCTTGGGCGTGCAAGGCTCCGGTTTCATCCTTAAATATTTCGGCCACATTTAAATAATAAACACCTTTTTGCTCCGCCAGTTCTTTTAGACGCTTATTAAATGAATCGATGGTAGCGTTGTCTGTAACAGCATTTTTTCGTTTTTCATACTCTGCGGTGACAGGTAAAATAGATTGAATATAAAGAGTTGCATCAGGATGCTGTGCCATCAGCTCATCAATAAGACGTTCATAAGATTTGACAAAGGCGTCCTCTCCGGAAAGCACACTGTTAATACCCATTAAAACATAAATCTTTGCCGGGTCATAGTCTTTGCTTGCCTCCACAATGGTCTTTTTTGAACCGTCTGCAGCAGCTATGACCTCTTTGGTAAAAATACTGTCCAGATTAATGCCTGTATGAGAAAGAACGGTGGTGTTGCTCATGACCTCGTACAGCTTAATGCCTTCGGTAATGGAGTCTCCCACAAACATGGCATCATCAAAATAAGAGGAAGCAACCCACTCTCCCTGGGCAACCTCAACGTCGGAGCTTTGGGGTTGGGAAGAAGGCTCTTCCGGTACAGAGCTGCTCTGAGGTGTCTGATAGGTTTCTGGCACCGGCACAGAGGAGGAAACCGCCGGGGGGATATAATCTATGGGGTCCAGCAACTGCCAGACACCTGCAAGCCCTAAGGAGAGAAGAACCACAAGGGCGGTAAGACTAAAAAGGGGGACCAGATTAGAGCCGAATTTTTTGCGTCTTCGGCGAGAAACAGGGGTGCCGTTATCCATGGAAATCAATACCTCGCTAACTGCCGTCAAGGTTTAAGTACCAGCCTGCAACTTTGAATATAAATAGCAGGACAATGTACCATTTGATATGCCATTGCCCATCATAAAACTTCTACAATCTTTTTGAAGAAGTTTTAATTTTGCATGGTATCAAGGGTACCTGACGGTCTAACATACAGTTTAGATTTTACCACATATTCTAAACAAATTCTACCGATGCTATGTGTTTTATGTAAAATTAAAAGTTTATCCACACTTTAAGTTTTTGTACTGACAAGGTAGATATACGCAAAGTAATCAACACTTTCCACAGGGTTTTCAACGGTTTTTGTTGAAAGGTGTGTTGAATGTGGGTAAAAACGCCGTAAATAAGTGAAAAAACCATGGGGAAAATCTTTCAACAACCTTATTTTTGCTAAAATCAGGAATAAACACTCTGTAAAGTAACTGGCAAAATAGGCAAAAATAAGACTGCTTTACAGAGAAGTCTTTTGTCAGAATTCTTAAAAAATATTTTAAGACATCTTGACATCCTTAAAATTGATGATATAATATCACTTGCATGTGCGGCAGTGCTGGAATCGGCAGACAGGCACGTTTGAGGGGCGTGTGCGCGAGCGTGTGGGTTCAAGTCCCATCTGCCGCACCATATGTAAACCCGCTTGGATACTACATCCAAGCGGGTTTTTCTTTTTGCATGACCACACTTTTGACCACACTCACTTTTGAGGGTTCAAAATGTCATTAAATATATTGTGTATACTTTGGGCTGTTTTTTCACCAGTTCCATTAACCGCATGAGCGTAAACACCAAAGGTATCCATGCTTTTACTGTGTCCAGCAAGGGTCTTTATTTCAGCTTCTGACAGTTCTTGAATAATGGAAACAAAGGTGTGCCGCATTTCATAAGGAGACACTTCAGGGATTCTATTTGATTTGCAATATCGCTTTAAACGCCGCCAGTATCCATTTTCGGTAATACGTGGGAAATCATAGGGCCCATCCTGTTCCTGTTGTTGAGCAGCCAAAATTGACCTGCTGGTGTCATTTAAATAGAAGCTCCGTTTGGCATTATCATTTTTGCCACTCGTGGTTTCGTTATAGACATTTATTGAACGCTGAATGGTGACGGTATCACCCTTGATATCATCCCATTTTAACCCCAGGATTTCGCCTGGGCGCAGACCGGTCACAGCTTGGAATCTATAAGCATGAATAAATTCGTCATATATGGTTTTTTCGCCGGTCTTTGTTTTGTCAGATGTAAAAAGGATAATGATATGCTCTGGTTGGAGTATTTTCTTTTCCTTCACGGCTGCTGATTTTGGAATGGTAATGCTTTCAGGGAAAAGGGTCGTGACCTTGCATTTTCGGCAATATTTCATAAATGCAACTAAAGTTGCTCTTAAATTTTCCAAACTCTTTTTTGATAAGCCGCCCTGATACGCAGCATTAATAATGTTTTGAAGGTGCTGCTCCGTTATCCTATCTATTCGTATTATACCAATTTGCGGTTTTATCCAAGTTTCCCAACGCGATTCTTCCGGCCGCCAATGGGATTGTGAAGTACGCGCTTTTATATCAGCTAAATAACCATTCTCAAAAAGTATCTCGACCTTGGTATTTGTTTTTTCAATTCCTTCATCTAACCAGGCATCTGCCTTGGTATTTGCTTCACGCTGTCCGGTTCTTCCCGGTGTCGATGAATAGAAAGATTTACGTTTTCCGTCTTTCTGCACATTAATTTTCCAGCGATTAGTTTTTTCATCCCACTTGGCAGTGTTTGTTCTTTTTCCCATTGTTTAGCCTCCCATTTTTTGATATAATGAGAGGGCAGAAGATAGCCCGTCCTAACGGTTTTCTGCCCCTGCCGCTCTTGGTGTTCCAGCACCGAGGGCGGCTTTTTTTATTTGTCTAGATTTCTTTGAATTCCGACAACCTTGCCCAAGTATTTGTGATGCAGTTTATCATATGGAATAATGGGAATGTCTAGGCTTAAAGATTGAAGGAGTGTTACCTTTTCGCGGACTAGATAGCGTCTCAAGTGATGCCTGCCGTTAAAATAAAAGACTCCAAAATCGCCATTCGCTAAGGTGCAGTCACTACGAATCAATACATAATCACCTCCATGAACAAGCGGCTCTAAAGTGCTATCATTGCACAGAAGTGCCTTATCTGGCGAGTGTATAAGCTGGATTGACATTGATAGTAACCATAGCTGCTGCCTCCCTTGTTCGAAGCCATTTTGATATTTGCTCCATTCGCCACTCTGCTATAGATTAGGATAGGCATGTAACGCCAATGATGTTTTTTGTTTACCTTATGTATTTTTGTTAACGCCGTAAAATATCCTACCGGCCTCCAAGTTGTGACGGTATGTACATCCCATAGAATAAGCTAAATCCGCATGCAAACACATTTTTTCATTGCTACACTCTAAGTACTTAGAGCAGCAACCAAATTTATTGCTTTTTAGCATATTGTAGATGTAAGAAAACAAAGATGCCCTTAATTGTTCTTTCATGCCGTTGAGTGGGTCAAAAACTGATGAAGAAAAACAAATCCAATTCGAATTTTTGTTGGGCAATAATGTAATGCCTAATGCTTCAAATGAGTTTTTGGCCTGCGGCTTTAAATAGAATAGCTGGTTGGACTTTTTGCTTTTGGCACGTAACACCAAAGTGTTATTAACAGTTACAGAAATAGAACCATCAACGTTAGTCTGGGCGTTCACAACACCGAAAGAGGACTGCAAGTTAGGATTAAAAGAAACGGCGTAGTCAACTATATCCTTAATCTCATCAACATTATACATTAACGTTTACCTCTTTGCAGTAATTAAGCATCTCATAAAAAATATTCTCCGAAAGAATGTGAATATCATATCCAGAAAGCATTAGGGATTCAGCTCTTTTTTGTTTCGTGCTTTTGCCATCTTTAATTGTAGGGCAGTATTCGTTATTGCCAAAGATGAGATAATTGACTTTTTTGCTCACCGTATCGGCGCAACCGCCTCCGCAATTTACTACGGCTTGCATAGCCTGAGTTCTGCTCATTTTCTGAAGCACACCTGTAAAAACACATACCTTGCCAAACAAAGGGTGCTCTTCATTACAAAAATCTATAGTCGGTAAAATATCCTTAGCTCGAATACTAGACCATTTTTGACGCTTTTTTGGGAGCGGTATGCCGTTCTCCTGCGCCCAACACGCCATTTTTTGATAGATGTTTGATGCCATTAATGCATCTGACTCAGAACGATGATCTACATTATTTGCAATTCCAAGATAAGAAGCAACGGTAATAAGTTTGTGATTTGGCAAGTCATGAAATAGGCGGCGAGAAAAGCGCATGGTATCTATAAAATCATTACTTAAAGGTCGCAATCCTAGTGCAAGTGCATTATCGTAAAGAAAGTTAATATCAAAATGAATATTGTGCCCAACCAGTACGGAGCCCTTAACAAAATCAAGAAATTGAGGTAAGACATCTTCAATGGCAGGTGCATTAACCAATATACCATTAGTTATGCCTGTGAGACTTGTTATAAATTCATCTATCTCATATCCTGGGTTAATAAGAGTGGAGAATGAATCAACAACATCTCCTCCAGCAATGTGAAGTGCTGATACTTCTATAATATCATCATAGCATGGGTCGAGGCCTGTGGTTTCAATGTCAATTGCTACATATTCATCTAGGCAAACTAGTAAACTGTTGCCCTTGTATTCTCTGACCGACCTCGTAGCTTTGCCATCTATCAAAGTAGAAACGGTACCGTCACCAGTTATTTCGTAAACAATTCGCATTGGATAAAACTCCTTGCTTGTCAAGATGCTGTTAACAAAATAATTAAAAGCGGTAATAAATCGTGTTATAATTGCTACCGAGCTTCTAACTCGTTAAAGATAACAGGCTTATCACTCTGAAAATGATTATGAAAAAGATGCCTTATTTCATGGTCTGCAGTAGCTATTGCAATGTCGTCGGCAAGCGTGTCGTTAACAAAAATGATGTAGTCGCCATCTTTGTTTAAGGTAACCATACCCTTTACTTTACCTGGTAAGGAAATACGTCGAACAAAGATATTTCCCATTAAACCAACTCATTCCTCTTTTTCTAATAATGCTTCAATAATTTTAACAGCCTTTTCTACGTCTGCTTTTGTGGCACCTTTAGCGAGTGAAAATAACATTTTTAATTCCGGCCGGCTTTTTAATTCCTCCAGATACTCTGTAAGCTCTTCGTCATTGTTGACGAGGGGCTTTTTTTGTTCTGTTTTTCCTAGAAGATAATCAACAGATACGTCAAAGTAATTTGCAATTTTAGATGCTGTCTCAGCAGAGACACCCTTTTTTCTACCTTTCTTGAGCTCGGTTACAAGGTTTTTGCTCAGACCTAAATCTTGGCTCATTTTATATGCTGTAATGTTATGCTCCGAACACAGCATCGCAATCGTTTCATACAAATTTGACATATTATGCAACTCCTTTTTGGGCATGCCGACAAAATACCCAAACAGGTAATAAAAAGGTATTGACTATTACCCTACAGGGTATTATAGTAAATACATGAGAAGTACCTGTTTGTGTGATAATTATATGCTGACACTAATAATATATTACACAACTGGGTAACTGTCAATAGAAAGGAGGTAAATAGCTTGTCTGATAGAAAACTTTGTGACTTTGGCAAAGAAATAGAAAAGCGCCTTGTTGATATTAACAAGAAGCAAGTGTGGCTAATCGAAGCTGTAGCCAACGATACCGGCAAATACTTTGACCGTTCTTATCTAAATAAAATTGAAACCGGCAAAATTGCAACCCCTAGCATGGTAAACAGCATCTGCAAAATTCTTGAGATTAATGCCCCTGCTACATAATTTAAGTGTAACTCATGTGAAGTACCATAAAAAGTACTTTGGTTTTGTAAGAAAAACAACTGCACAGGCGGTAGAAAGGAAAGGAGAACAATGCTTTACAAAAATTTACGCAAGCGCCTATTAGATAAGGAAATACTGCATAAGGATGCTGCCAGGCTTATAGGCATGCCAAACCCTACTTTTGCATCTCGCATGCAAGGGAAATACCCGTGGGATATGGCCCAAGTTTATGCGCTGTGTAAGCTACTGGATATACCCTTGAGCGATATTGCTGAGTATTTTCCTGCATGGGATACACCACAGAAGGCCAGCTAATAGCAGACTGGACAACCCTAAAAGAAAGGAGCGAATGAAATGAAACAAATTGGAATAGTACGCAACCTAGATAAACTTGGGCGAATTGTAATTCCACGGGAAATGCTCAACACACTACATATTGGTGCTGGTGATTCCATGGAAATACACCTATGCAATAGAAGCGTTATTATTACACCTGCCAAGCAAATTTGCACCTGCTGTGGCAATGAAGCAAATCTAATTCAGGTAGACGGCACTTCGCTTTGTGCC
>JAEYXR010000087.1 GCA_023431215.1 Bacillota bacterium | reverse complement strand
GGGCTAAGGGGAATACAGCAAAAACTGGAGCCCATGGCAGAAAGCAAAGCGGGTATTGACTGCTCCCCTGCCGCGCTGCCTGCTGATCTTGGTGCCGCACTGGAGCTTGCCAAGTCTTCGGAGCTTGTGCAAGAGGTTTTGGGAAGCGAAACAGCTGGAAAATATCTTGGCTACAAAGAAAAAGAATATAAAGCCTATATGGAGGCTTCCGACAAGGAGCGCTACCTCACAGAGACATATTTCGGTTTGCTGTAAGCAGAGTCTTAGGGCGTAAAGCCGAAACTGACAAAGGGGGGAGCATCCTTGGCAAGAGCGCTGATTATCGCCGGAGGCGATAAGGGCAGAGATATGTTGACACAGGTTTTAAATGGCATGCAGGTGGCCCCCGCGGCAATACTCACCAGCGGTGCCGAGGCGCGGCGAAGCCTGACAGGGAAGGATTTTGATCTGGTTTTAATCAATACACCCCTTACCGACGAATTTGGTTTGGAGCTGGCGGTATTTGCAGCCGAAGCCACCGGCGCAGGTGTAGTGGTACTGGTAAAGGCTGAAATGGCGGACGAAGCTGCAGCCCGGGTAGAAGATGCCGGTGTATTTGTTGTGGCAAAGCCCCTAAACCGTACACTGCTATACGGTGCGTTAAAGCTTGCTTTGGCAGTGCACAGGCGCATGGCCGGGCTACAAAAACAAAACAGCCTTTTGCAGTCTAAAATTGAGGAGATCAGGCTGGTAGATAGGGCAAAATGTGCGCTGATTCAATACCGGCAGATGACCGAGCCCGAGGCGCATAAATATATTGAACGTCAGGCTATGGATACCCGGCAAAGCCGCCGCCGAATCGCAGAAGATATTTTACAAACCTTTGAAGGTGGCTGCTGACCGGTGCAAGGGGGGCAAAATGAAGCTTACATTTACCAAAATGCACGGCTGTGGCAATGATTATATTTATATGGATTGTTTTATCCAAACGGTAGAAAACCCGGAGCAGCTGGCCATCAGCCTTTCCGAAAGACATAATGGTATTGGCTCAGACGGGCTTATTCTCATCTGTCCGTCGGGTGTGGCAGACGCCAGGATGCGGATGTTTAACCTGGACGGAAGCGAAGGAAAAATGTGCGGGAACGGTGTGCGGTGTGTTGCGGAATATCTGTTTTTACATGAAATGGTGCAGGGAGATTGTGCAAGAATAGAAACTTTGGCAGGCATTAAAACCATATGGCGACGCGCACCGGGTCTGCTGACCGTGGACATGGGCGCTCCGGTGTTTGAACCTGCAATGATACCGGTAGAGGGCTTTTTACAACCTGTGATTAACCAAAAAGTTGAGATTGGCGGCCGTCAGGAGCAAATCACCTGTGTTTCTATGGGAAATCCCCATTGTGTGGTTTATGTGGACGATGTTGCCCGTTTTGATGTCATGAAACGAGGAAGGGTCTTTGAGCATCACCGCATTTTTCCTGAAGGAGTGAACACAGAGTTTATTCAGATAATAGATAGCAATCACTTGAAAATGCGTGTTTGGGAGCGGGGCAGCGGAGAGACCCTTGCCTGCGGCACAGGTGCTTGCGCCAGCGTTGCCGCCAGTATAGAAAACGGCATCTGTTTTTATGATGAAGAAATTGAGGTGGAACTGCCCGGCGGCGTTTTGAGCATCTGCCGCACCAAAGAAACCGTTTTGATGACCGGCGATGCTGTGGTGGCCTTTACCGGAACCGTTGAGGTTGCAGGATAAAGTAAGGACAGGTGAACTTATGCAAATCAATCAACATTACTCCTCCCTGGGAGAGAGCTATTTATTTTCCTCCATAGCCAAGAGAGTTGCGGCCTTTCAGCAGCTAAACCCCAATATGGAGGTAATACGTTTGGGGATAGGGGATGTTACTCTGCCTTTGGCAGCTCCGGTTATTCAGGCCATGCACGATGCAGTAGATGAAATGGCTGTGCAAAAGTCCTTTCATGGCTATGGCCCCGAACAGGGATATGACTTTTTGCGCCGCGCATTGGCAGAATATTATGCGTGCCGTAATGTAAGCCTGGAAGAAGATGAAATCTTTATTTCGGACGGTGCCAAAAGTGACCTTGGCAATATCCTTGACCTGTTTAGTCAGGAAAACACAGTGCTGGTACCCGACCCTGTGTATCCGGTGTATGTGGATACCAACCTTATGGCAGGTCGGCGTATTTTGTATGCTGCCGCAAACCGTGAAAATGGATTTTTACCCCTTCCCCGGGAGGATACAAAGGCTGATATTATCTATCTTTGCAGCCCCAACAATCCCACCGGTGCGGCTTATAATTACCATCAGTTGAAACAATGGGTAGAGTATGCTAACGAACAAGAAGCAATTATCCTCTTTGATGCAGCATATGAGTGCTTTATTGTGGAGGAGGACATTCCCCGCAGTATTTTTGAAATTGATGGAGCAAAAACCTGTGCCATTGAGTTCTGCTCTTTTTCCAAAACAGCGGGCTTTACCGGAACACGCTGTGGCTATACCGTGGTGCCAAGGGACTTAATCCGCGGTGGTATGAGCCTTCGCAACATGTGGTTGCGGCGTCAGACAACCAAGATGAACGGTGTTTCCTACATAGTGCAGCGGGGTGCACAGGCGGTTTTTACCCCAGAAGGACAGGCGGCAATTCAAAAAAGCTTGAATTATTACCGCCACAATGCCTGTGTGCTGGCCAAGGCGCTGGAGGAAGCGGGGCTTTGGTTTTGTGGCGGCAAAAACAGCCCTTATCTGTGGTTGCAATGTCCGGGAATGGACAGCTGGGCGTTTTTTGACTATCTTTTGGGAAGCGCAGGCGTTGTGGGTACTCCCGGTGTTGGGTTTGGCGCACAGGGACAAGGGTTCTTTCGCATTACGGCCTTTGGAGAAGCCACCGCTACCGAAAAAGCAGCACAACGCTTAAAAAGATCTGTGCTGGCATTAAAAAAATAGTATAAACAAAGAGCCTGCAGGCGGAATGTTCCGTTTGCAGGCTCTTTTTCTGTAAAAGGGTGCTAAAATACAGGCCTTTGGCGATGGGCTGCCGCCGCAAGTTCCTGAAGGCTTTGATTTGTTACTTTAAAGGGTACCGCACATTCGGGAGAAATCAGTGTAATACCGGCTTCAATGTTGCGGCACACTTCGTCATAAATATCTGCCCGGTTGCCGCCCACCAAGGTGGAGGGATTGTTGACGGCTCCCGTGAGAAGGATTCGGTCACCGGCGGTTTGTACTGCCTGTTTGATGTTATTGCGGGAATCAATATGAAACAAAGAAAAGCCTGTTTGGCAGATAAGGTCCAGGCGGTCCATAATATTTCCACAGGTATGAAGCACCATGGGCCCGTAACCCTGCAGGCAGGCTGCCGCTTTTTTATGGATTGGGAACATCAATTCTTCATATAACCCGGCACTGATGATGTCGGCAGTGGTGTGGTCGGCCCAGGTAATGATATCTGCGCCGGCTTCATATTGTGCCCTGGCAAACTCCAGAGATACGGGCAGCAATGCCTCCATAAACTGCCGTGTGCCTGCCGGTTCCAGTATGGTATCAAGCATTAGATTCTCCACACCGTACAGGTGGTATGCCAATGTCCAGGGGCCAACCACCTTGCCAATAATGACAACCTGCGGGCCAAGACGCTGCCGCAAAAGTCGGATAGCCCGCAGAAGAGCCTTGCAGGGTGCTTTTTCCAACAGATTTTTTGGCAGCTCAAAATCCTGCCAATGGCGCAGTGCTTTTTTTGTCACAATGGGCATACCTCCGCTGCCGTCGCCCCAATAAACCTCACAGCCCAAGGCAGCCGCCTCCAAATGCACCGAGAAGTAGGGCATAACCGAGTCAAAGCCCAATATGGTATGGCTGACTGCCGCCAAATCTGCCATTTGCTGTGCATCGGTATGCGCTTTGGGAAAACAGGTGCCAGAAAGGCGCATGCTGTCAATATTGGCAACCGAAGTAGGACAAAGTACAGGATAACGGTCAAAGCTACGGCGTGCCAGGGCAGCAAAAACGCGTTCTCTTGGGGTCATGTGGGGAGCTGACATCACGTCACGTCCTTTCCCATGGTGCTTGGCCAATTATTTTGCCGAGCGTATACTGCCATCAGCTTAATGATGAGCGCATCGGTAAAGCTGCGTGTGGGATAAAGCCCGGTCATATTGCTAAGGCGCTCTATTTTCAGCTTCAGAGTATTGCGGTGGATACCGGCAGCGGCAGCGGCAGCAGTATAGTCCATACACATGTCTGTAAAAATTTCACCGCAGTGCAGCAAATCCACCATAAAACCACCTTCATCATCGGTTAGACGCTCCAGAGTAGGCAGCAAAATCTTACTGACTATTTGGGGTTGTAAAAAACGGCAAATGGTATCTGGCAAAACGCTGCCAATGCTGTAAAAATGCAAATCAGGGTTTTGCTGCTGTCCCAAAGCCAGTATTTCCATAGCCTCTGTACGGCTTTTTCCAAAGCTTAATAACCCCTCGTACAAATTGCCATAGGCAAGCCGTACCTCCAAAAGTTGAAAGGCAGACAGCACTTGCTCCAGCTCATGGCAGATTTTATCCAGGGCAAGGTATATTCGAGAACTGTTGGCGCCTTGGTGAAAAGCCTTTGAGATAAGAAGCTGGTCACTGCCGTAGTATCCCATAATATCCTGGGTGTTAAAGTATTTATTGTTGCGCAGCCGCTCTAAAATCTCCGTGCGCAAATTCTCAATGAGTGATACATAGCCCAAGTTAAGATTGATGTTAAAATAGTGATTTATTTTAAAATCCAGTTGAATGCAGATGGTGGTACGAAGCATAGATTCGTCCAGTTCTGCCCGGCGAATGACGGCTAAAATATCCTCGGGGCTGCGTCTTTCTTCTGCAAGGGCTTCAATAAGCCAGCTTTCATACTCCATGGTGGCAGGAGATGAGGTTTCGTTGGCGTAGGCAGAGGAAAGAACAGCATCCAGAGCCATGGCGACAGCCTGAGAAATCTGCTCCAGCTGTTCCTGCCCAGCGGTGGCTACCATCAATGTACCAACAGGATGCCCGTTTTGATATAAGGGCGTGTTTTTTCTGGACAGATTGGGGGAATCCTCACAGCCTTTGGAAAAAAACAGAATATTTTGCCGGTTATCCGCGATAAGAATAGCTGCCTCAAATAAATTGGCATAGCCATCTATTGTTTTTTGCAGTGTAAAGTCCTTTAAAGCCATTGTACCACCTCGCAGCCCAATACTATGATAAGGCTTATTGTAAAGGAAGTAACCAATAAAGTAAAGTATTTTATTAGCAAAAAAGTGCAAAGTGCATTATTTAAATGATAAAAACATAAAAAATATTGCAACTTGCCTGCTGTTTGGTAATTTCTTTTTGTGTTAAGAACAGGTATTATGGAAGCATTAAAAGAAAAAGAGGGAGTACCATGACAGATATTTCCATCAGGGAAGAGCTGCTCGGCTACCTTGCGGACAAAGGTGTGTTTTGTAACACCCGGGATTTATATGTACGTTATTTTACCGGCGGTGTATCGGCAACGGTGGCGCTGGTATCTGACGGCAAACGTCCCATTATTGTAAAGCAGGCACTGGCCAAGCTTAAGGTTGCAGACAACTGGGAATGTGACCAAAGCCGAATGATTATAGAAAAAAATGCGCTGGATATCTATGCACGGCTGGTGCCAAGTGCCACCCCTGCACCCATCAGTTATGATAAGGAGAATTATATTCTTATCCGAGAGGCAGCGCCCGAAAACTGCCCCATGTGGAAAACCAACCTGCTGGAGGGTCTTTTTGACTATGAGGTTGCAAAAGAAGCCATTGAGGCCATTGCAGCAATTCATAACGGAACTGCCGGTGATAAAAGTGTTGCCGAAACGTTTGGTGATGGCAGCTTTTTTTACAGCCTGCGCATCAGCCCCTATATCCAGTGGGTGGCGGCTAAGTATCCTCGGCTTGAGGATGCCTCCAGAGAAATTACCAGTATGTTGATGGAGAATCATTTGGCACTGATACACGGCGATTACAGCCCCAAAAATATTTTAGTAGACGGTCGCGGAGTGTGCGTGCTTGATTTGGAAGTGGCTTATTACGGTCATCCTTGTTTTGATCTTGCGTTTTTTGCCAATCACTTTTTGCTTAAAACCGTAAAAAACAAGCAGTATGGCAATGTCTACCTAGAGATGCTTCGCTATATGCTTCATATTTACTTTGAGCGCCTGACCTTTTTGGAGAAAACCAAGATGGAGTCTGATACGGTGCGTACATTGGCATTTCTGTTTCTTGCCCGTGTGGATGGCAAGTCTCCTGCAGAGTATATTACTTTGGAAACAGACAAAGACATCATCCGCCGTACAGCAATGAAAGCAATAGAAAACGGCACCGATACCTTTGAGAATTTTATTGCGCTGTTGCAGGAAAATTTGTCCTAGCGTTCACCTAAAGTTTAACAGCAAACCCCAAACCCCAAAACCATATGCGGTATTCTTCTTGCCGCAAAAGCTTTGGCTTAAAACTTTGTTAAATACAAAGTGAGATGCTGAATTTATAAAATTGCTCTTTTCATTTTTCTTCGCCCCAAAAGAGCGATTCATCATTGATATTTGTGCCGGTGCGAAGCGGCAGAACGGAGTATTGTATGAAACCTTGTGCCATTAAGGAAGTAAAAGCAAGACAGATTTTTGATTCTCGTGC
This sequence comes from Bacillota bacterium, assembly GCA_023431215.1. Classification (GTDB taxonomy): domain Bacteria; phylum Bacillota; class Clostridia; order Oscillospirales; family Ruminococcaceae; genus Angelakisella. The sequence continues at coordinate 5,673 of JAEYXR010000087.1, read as the reverse complement.
CAACCCCACTGTTGAGGTAGATATTACACTGGAGAACGGCGTTATGGGCCGCGGGATTGTGCCATCCGGTGCCTCTACCGGTATTTTTGAGGCCCTGGAACTGCGGGACGGCGGCAATCTGTATGCCGGAAAGGGCGTACTCAAGGCAGTTGAGAATGTCAACAAAATTCTTGGCCCTGCACTTATTGGTATGGATGTTACCGACCAGCAGGCCATCGACCGCAAAATGATTGCTATGGATGGAACCCCCAATAAATCCAAGCTGGCTGCCAACGCCATTCTGGGATGCTCTATGGCTGCCTGCTGGGCAGGCGCAAATTATATGGGCCTGCCGCTGTACCGCTACTTGGGCGGTGCTTTGGCAAACACCATTCCTGTGCCCATGGTGCAAATTATCGGTGGCGGTGCTCATGCTGCAGGAGCCATTGATGTTCAGGACTTTTTGGTAATCCCCATGAGCGCCAAGACCTTTACCGAGGGTTATACCATGGTGGTTGAGGTTTATAACGCTGCCAAAAAGGTATTTACCAAAGTCGGCAAACCTTTGTCTATTGCAGACGAAGGCGGTTTTTGGCCAACAGACTTTAAGAGCAACGAGGAGGGCCTGCAGCTGCTTACCGAGAGCATCAAGCTGGCCGGTTACGAGCCCGGTGTAGATGTGGGTATTGCCCTGGACATTGCCTCCAGCGAGTTTTATGACAAAGAAAAAGGTACCTATAAGCTAGAGCTGGAAGGAAAAGAACTAACCCGTGAAGAATTTGTAGAGATGCTCTGCCAGTGGGTAGACAAATACGCCATCATTTCCATTGAGGATGGCTCCAGTGAGTTGGATTGGGAAGGTACCCGCCTGCTTACAGAAAAACTGGGCAAGCGCATTCAGCTCATTGGCGACGATCTGTTTACTACCAACATCCAGCGCATTAAACAAGGTGTTGCCATGGGTGCAGCCAACTCTGTGCTCATCAAAATGAATCAGATCGGTTCTATTACCGAGACTATGGAAGCCATTGAATACACTCAGAAACAGGGGTATCTGCCTGTTGTTTCTGCCCGCAGCGGCGAGACTGAAGATACTACCATCGTGCATCTGGCAATTGCCAGCAAAGCTGGTCAGCTTAAGGTGGGTTCTGCCGCCCGCAGCGAGCGTACCGTTAAGTGGAACGAGGTTATCCGCATTGAGGAAGCCTTGGGAGAAAGCGCAAATTACCCTTCTACCGAAGTTTTTACCCTGCAGGGCCTTAGCTTAAAATAATATAAGCCTGAACATTAACAGCCTCAGCTCAAGGAGGGTTTTCTTGGGCTAAGGTTGCCCATGGATATCACAAAGGAGGTACGCTACATGATAAGCATTGAACAACTCCACGAACTGCAAAGCTTTGATTCTGCCACTATCTGCAATGCCATTGAGGGATTTGGCATCCGCTCACGACTGGAGGGCTTTTTACCCGGATCTATTCAATGTATGATAGACCGCGGAAAACCCTACATTGGTTACGCCACTACAGCTAAAATGACTACAAAGGTGCCTGCTTCCCCTGATGAAGCAAAAAGCATGGTGGAGTATTACCGCTATGTGCAGCAGTCTCCTCGTCCTGGCATTGCTGTGATAGAGGATATCGACAGCCCTCATGTGGCTGCCATGTGGGGCGATGTCATGGCGCACATCCATCAGGCCTGCGGCAGCACTGCCATTGTTACCAACGGCGGCGTACGAGATGTAAAAGAGATTGCACCTATGGATTTTGGCTGCTTTGCTTCGGGCGTGCTGTGCTCTCACGGCTATATCCATATGCTGGACTTTGGCTGCCCTGTCAGCATGGACGGCGTAACGGTAAAGTCCGGTGACCTGCTGTTTTGTGACAAAGAGGGCATTGTGATTTTGCCGGAAGAAATTGTTCCATTTTTGGCTGAAGCCTGCCGCAAGGCTACCGCTGCCGAATGGCCTGTATTAAGCTTTGTAAAAGAAGCTCTTTTGAAAAATGAGAAACTTGACATAGAAGAACTCGGCCACCGTATGGGTGAGATGAACCGTCTTCGCGGAAAAATAGCCGACCATGCGCCAAAAAAATAGAAGTCACCGGTATTTCCGATGACTTCTGAATGATGCAGCAAGATACTACAGGCCATATTCCTTCATTTTGCGCCACAGAGTGGAGCGGTTAATTCCCAAAAGCTGGGCAGTTTGAGCTCTGTTATAATGACACTGCTCCAGTGCACGCAGGATGTCACCTTTTTCTCCCGACTCTGTTTCTGCTTTACCAAAAGTGGGGGAGAAAGGTGGTGATGCGGCACCGGGATGTTCCGACATTACACTATGCACATCTTCGGCCGTAATAACAGCACCGCTTTTCAGCACAGACAGGCGTTCACAAATGTTGAACAGATGACGAATATTGCCGTGCCAGCTATATTTTTGCAAAGCACTGCAGGCCTCCGGGGTCATTTGACAATCAGATACATTGTTGTCAAAGTAGCTTTGAATCAGCAGCGGAATATCTTCGATGCGCTGGCTGAGGCTGGGAATGTTGATGCGCAGCACATCAAGACGGAAAAACAAATCCTCCCGAAAGCGTCCCTGCGCTACCATTTCTTCCAGCGGTCGGTTGGTTGCCGAAATAATGCGTACGTCAATGGGGATTACTGTGCCGTCGCCTACACGAATGACCTCACGCTCCTGAATAACACGAAGCAGCTTGGACTGCAGTGAAAGGGGCATTTCTCCAATTTCGTCCAAAAAGATGGTGCCGGTGTGGGCAAGCTCAAAATAACCCGGCTTTCCGCCTTTTTGTGCACCGGTAAAGGCGCCTGCCGCATACCCAAAAAATTCACTTTCCAGCAAATTTTCAGGAATTGCAGCGCAGTTTACAGCCAAAAAAGGACGACCTTTGCGTTCGCTGTAGTTATGAATGCTTTGGGCGAAAATTTCTTTGCCCACGCCGCTCTGGCCAATAAGCAAAACGTTAGAGGTGGTAAGGGCATAACGCTTGGCAGCTTCAATGGCTTTGGTAATAGCAGGAGATGCTCCGATGATGGAATCAAAGGTAGATTTTGCCACGTACCCCTTGTTATAAATCTTTTTGCGTATGGTGTTTTCAAAATCGGAGATATCAGAGACCTGCCAAAAGGTAATGACACAACCGGCATTGACATTGCCCTGCTTGATAAAGTATTTACGGAAGGTGAGGGTACTGCTGTGTAAACGAATGATTTCGTCAGTGTATTCGTTGTTGTCCATAAAAAGTTTTTTAATGGGCAGAGGTAAAGAGGTATCCTGCGCTTTGATGCCGGACAGCTGCTTTTCCGGAATACCGAGGATTTTACAGGCGGACTCGTTGACAGTATCAATCACCTTATGAATATCCAAAGACATAATGCCGTTTTGAGAAGCATCCAAAATAAGCTGAAGCTTGCCCGAGCGCTCCTGCTCCATACGGGCAATGTGCACCACGCGTTTGGCTGAGGTAAGAGCACGCCAAAAGCACTCTTTGCTGGTTTTGATAAACATGTGCCCCAGCCCAAGTGCCTCTGCGGCGTTACAGGCACCGGTACCGCCGGCGATGGCCTCGCACCCATCCCGCATGGCCTTGGCAACAAGCTTATCTACGTTCTGATTGGTTTCTATGGTGTAGGTATTGACCGAAAGGCCCGCAAGCTGACCAAGGCTTTCGCTGTCCATAACCATGTTTTGGCCTGCCAGAATGCCCACCTTAACCTGGCCGTAACGTTCCCGCAGGGTACGCAGCGCCAAAAAAAGGTCTGTTGCTAAAAATGGGATTTCAATGACGGGTTTGTCATGAATGCATTTTTCCAGAGTTTCAGCATAAATACCACGGGCTATAATGGCATCGGCATCCAGCTTTAAATTTTTAAGATTCTCCTGGGAACAGATGACCTCTTCTAAAATACATTCTTCATTGTTATAAATGCGCTCACAACGATTGTGCTCTTCAAAAATTTCTCTGGCGTTGTCTATATAGTTTTCGAAGGCATATACAATGGCAATTTTAATCATACTGTTTCACTCACTTTTTAATTTTACTGCATTTAGTATAACAGATGATATAAAATGTTGCAACAAAATGATGCAATTACGGCGTGAGATATCTTTTTTACACAAAAAATACACTAAAAACCGGGATGATATAACTATTGATTATGCAAATCACATTTTGTTGCAACAATTAAGACGTTATGATGCAACGAAATGATGAAATGATAGATATGTTTTCTTTTTTTTTCAAACCAATCTAGAAGCAAAAGCAATGTCAACAATATTTGCTTTTTTGGATTGGCACTTCTTACAACTTTAGTTGTTAAAAATGCAACGAAATGCACAAAGAGCTGCTTAATTACAATCAATTATACAAGTTGGCACATAACTTGCTACTATATTAATAGCGAAAAGGTAAATACCTTTCTGAATTGGAACTGAGGAGAGAACATTATGCTGAAAAAGGATGAGCAGTTTTACAACAAAGTAAAATGGATGCTCAAGGACGGAGAAAAAACAATTGGTGCATGGCTTCAGCTTGCCAGCCCCATTTCTGCCGAAATATTTGGTAAGGCAGGCTTTGACTGGGTAATGATTGATATGGAGCACGGCCCAGGCGATATTATGACCCTTTCCAGCCAGCTTCAGGCTTTAGCACCTTACGGTGTTGTCCCCCTGGCTCGTGCCCCTTGGAACGACTTTGTTACCATCAAGCGTATGCTGGACGTTGGTCTTTACGGTATTCTAATTCCCTACGTCAGCACAAAGGAAGAAGCTGAACAAGCTGTTCGCGCTTGTAAGTACCCATTGGAGGGGATGCGCGGAGTAGCACCCAGCCCCCGTGCCGGTGGATTTGGTATGAACGGTACCAATTATTTGCGCAATGCCAATGATCAAATATTGGTTATGGTACAGATTGAGACTCCCGAGGGTGTTGCTAACATTGAAGAAATCTGCTCTGTCAACGGCCTGGACGGCATTTTTGTAGGCCCTATGGATCTTTCCTGCTCTATGGGCCACTTTGCAAATCCTTCTGCTCCTCAGGTTCAGGAAGCCATACATAAAATAGAAGCGGTAACAATGAAGTCCGACAAGTTCCTGGCTACTGTTGCAGGCGATATGCAAGCGGCAAAGGTTCTTTATGATCGCGGTTACCAGCTGGTTGTTCCTCTGTCTGACAGTGTTGGCTTAGGCAAGCTGGCCATGAACACCGTCGATATCTTCCATGAAATGTTCCCCAACCGGTAACTCCCTTTTTTGTATCTGTCCTTATGGCATCATTTCCTTTATAATAGAATGGCCTGTGCATGTTTTCTATTCTATTCGAGGAAAGGATCCCACAGGGTTTAGATAAACTACGATAAGTAAGTAAGGAGAAAACAAAATGAAAAAGAGCACCAAGATTTTGGCACTTGCTATGGCTTTGCTGATGACAGTGTCTATGGCAGCCTGCGGTGGCAGCAATAATGCTACCTCTGCAAATTCTTCTGAAGCCCCTGTATCTTCTGAGGCTGGTTCTTCCGAGGCACCCAAGGTTGACTTTCCTACCAAGCCTGTTCAAATTATCTGCCCTGTTAAAGCCGGTGGAGATACCGACCGCAACACCCGTACCATTGCACAGATTATGAGCAAATATCTGGGCGTCAACGTTGTTGTTACCAACGTAGACGGTGGTGCAACCG
>JAEYXR010000079.1 GCA_023431215.1 Bacillota bacterium | reverse complement strand
CCGCGGTGGGCCGGGCCCCGCCTTCTGGGCGGGCCGCTTTTTTAAATCAGGTGCTTCCTCAGTTGAAAGGGGTAAGACAATGGCTGACGAACTAATAGTAGAGATGAGAGGAATTCAAAAAAGCTTTGGCCCGGTTAAGGCTGTTGTAAACGGTCAGTTTGACTTAAAAAAAGGGGAAATTCACGCGCTTATAGGAGAAAACGGAGCCGGCAAATCCACTATGATGAAAATGCTCTATGGTATCTACAACCAGGACGGGGGAGAAATCATCATTAAGGGTCAGCAAATGCCGGAGCTTACTCCAAAGGCAGCAATAGGGCACGGCATAGGTATGGTTCATCAGGAATTTATGCTGGTTAATGAGCTGACAGTTTTGGAAAATATCATCCTTGGTTTTGAACCAAGAAAAAATGTCACGATAGATTTTGATAAAGCAAAAAAAGAAATTCAAAAATATATTGATACCTATAATATGGACATTCAGCCCAACAAACGAATCAATCAGATTTCTGTGGGTGAAGCTCAAAGGGTGGAAATTATTAAAACATTGTATCGCGGAGCCAAAATTCTTATTTTGGACGAGCCAACCGCAGTTTTGACACCTCAGGAATGCCGCAAATTTTTTGAAATCCTTGAAAATTTAAAAGAAGATGGAAAATCGGTTGTTTTTATTTCTCATAAACTACGGGAAGTTATGGAGATTTCCGACCGAATTACCGTAATGCGTCAGGGAATGTACATAAATACCGTAAACAAAAAGGATACCAGTACGGCGGAGCTTGCCAAAATGATGGTAGGTCGAGAGGTTTTTTTGAATGTGGCAAAAAAAAGGACCGAACCCGGAGATACGGTATTAAAGGTTCAGGAGTTATGGACATCAGGAGAAAAAGAGCTGTCTAAAATTCGTGGAGTATCCCTTGATGTTCATGCTGGAGAAATTGTAGGTATTGCAGGCATTGACGGAAACGGGCAAAGTGAATTGGTTGAAGCCATTGCAGGGCTGCGAAAAGTGGAGAAAGGCTCGGTTAGTCTTGACGGCGTTGAGATTACCAATAAGTCACCCCGCAAAATCCGCGCAGCCGGCCTAACGCATATTCCCGAGGATCGCAACTTGCGTGGATTAAACCGTGGGATGTCTCTTATGGATAATCTGGTGGCGGTTAAGGTGGATAAAAAGCCGTACGCACAGGGAATAGTTCAAAAGCGCGGTGAAATTCTTTCTTTTGCTGAAAACCTGGTTACAAAATTTGATGTACGTCCATCTAACCCCAAAGCCATGGTTCAGGCATTGTCGGGGGGCAACGCGCAAAAAGTTGTTGTTGCCCGGGAGGTGGACGCTGACGGTAAGCTGCTCATTGCATCTCAGCCGTCACGCGGTGTAGATATTGGTGCCATTGAATCTATCCGCAGAATATTAAATGATGTAAAAGCACAAGGAAAGGGTATTTTACTGGTTTCTGCCGATCTGGAAGAGATTCTGTCCTTGTCTGACCGTATCATCGTGATGTATGAGGGCAAGGTAACCGGTGAAATGAATGCGGAAGAAGCAAATGAGGATAACATTGGTATGCTCATGATGGGTGGCCGAATAGAGGAAGCAGAAAAAGTGGCGAAAGGCGGTGTTACATTGTGAATCATAATAAATATGTCAACCTACTCTTTACCATTCTGGTATCAATGCTCATCGGCGCTATCATTATGATGGCATTGGGGTTTAATCCTCTGGAGGCCTACTATCAGCTCCTCAAAGGTGCTTTTGTAGGGAAGCTTAATCTTGGTACTACGCTGCAAAAGTTTGTACCGCTATTATTGACGGCAATGGCATTTGTAATTTCCTCCCGTGTGGGAATCTTTAATGTTGGCGTGGAGGGTGAGCTGTATCTGGGTGCCATGGCTGCTGCATGGGTTGGCTTTGCCTTTACCGGGCTGCCTGCACCCATACACATCCTGCTTTGCTTTGCAGCCGCAATTTTGGTAGGTGCTGCATGGGCTTACATACCGGGTTCTTTAAAAGCAAATCTGGGAGTAAACGAGGTTTGTGTCACCATTTTGATGAACTATGTGGCAAAATACATCACATCCTACCTTGTAAACGGCCCATTTAGTGCAAAAACAGGTGTTCCACAAACTCCTGCAGTGGCAGAGGGTGTAAAGCTTACACAATTCATGAAGCCCAGTCAGGCGCACACGGGCCTTTTTATTGCTCTTGTTGTAGTGGTGCTTATTTTCTGGGTTATGTCACGCTCTACCATCGGGTATCAGTTTACCAGTGTTGGGCTAAACCCAAAACACGCAGAATATGTGGGCATCAACCCCAAAAAAACCATGATTAAAGCGATGCTGTTCTCCGGTGCCATTGGAGGAATTGCAGGGGCAATTGAGATTTTAGGGGTATATGGTTACTTTTTAGATAATTTTTCTTCCGGCATTGCCATGGACGGCATGCTTGCTGCGCTTATTGTAAAAAATGATATTAAAATGGTACCTATTATGGCGTTCTTTTTGGCAGTGCTAAAATCTGGCGCATTGGGAATGGAACGGTATACAGGCGTACCAAAGTCCATTGTTGACACCATTATTGCCATATTTATTATCTTTGCAACAATGGAGGCGCTGTTTGCATTTCAAAAACGTCGCAAGGCCCAGGCAACAACACAGCCTGTGGCACAAAACTGAAAGGAGTGGCTAAAACATGGAACTAAGCGCAATTTTTGATTTTTCTCTTATCTATGCGACTATCCGTGCAGCAACTCCTATTTTGTTTGCAGCGCTGGCTGCTGTCATCACACAGCAGGCTGACATCATCAATATTGGTACGGAAGGTATTATGCTCACAGGCGCATTCACCGCAGTGTGCATCAGTTTTTATACCGGTAGCTGGATACTTGCTCTGCTGGTTTCAATGCTGTCCGGGGTGCTGATCGCACTGATTATGGCGGTGGCACACATAAAATATAAGGCAGATATTTGCGCCATCGGTACGGCAATCAACATCTTTGCCTTGGCTATTACCAAGTTTGGAATCAAGCAGTTTTTACATACCACAGGTAGCTTTACCGACCCTAAAATTGTGGCAATTCCCAAACTGAATATTCCGCTGTTTGATAACAGCAAATACCTCAACGGCCTGTTTAACAACTGGTCTATGATGGAGATCATGGGCATTGTGATGGTGTTTTTGTTAAGCTTTGTATTATACCGCACCGTGTGGGGACTTAGGCTGCGCTCGGTGGGGCGTTTCCCCATGGCTGCCGAAACAGCAGGCATCAATGTCAACCGCATGAAGTACCAGGTTATGATAATTTCAGGACTTTTGGGCGGTATGGCCGGCGCACATCTTTCTATTGGTTATTCTCAAATGTTTACCGAAAATATGACCAATGGCAGAGGGTTTATGGGCGTTGCCGCAATGTTTTTTGGCGGCGCTAATCCTGTTTTTGCCTGGGTTGGCTGCCTGTTGTTCGGCTTTACCGATTCTATTGGCGGAAGGCTGCAAGCCTATGGTTGGCCTTCTCAGTTTGTATTGATGATGCCTTACATTATAACCATTGCGGTCCTTACTATTTCGTTGTGGCGCAAAGCCGTAAAAGAGCAAAAAGCAAAAAGCTCACTTGTAGGAATAGGAGATACATAAAATGGAAAAAAGAAAAATTATTTTAGACTGTGACCCTGGCCATGATGATGCAGTAGCCATTATGATGGCTGCAAAGCATCCCTCCCTAAAACTTTTGGGTATTACGGTGGTGGCAGGTAACCAGACCCTTGAAAAAACCGCACGCAATGCGTTAAATGTCTGTCAGTATCTGGGTATCGATATTCCGGTTTATGCAGGATGCAGTATACCAATGGTGCGTCAAAAGCAGGTGATAGCAGATGATATTCACGGAGAAACCGGACTGGACGGACCGGTGTTTGAGCCTCTTACCAAAAAGCTGGAAGCGCAGCATGCTGTTGACTATATCATTGAAACATTGATGGCCTCCAATGGAGACATTACCGTGGTAATTACCGGGCCCATGACCAATGTTGCCATGGCCATGCGTCGGGAGCCCAAGATAGTTGAAAAAATTAAGGAATTTGTTTTAATGGGCGGGGCTTATCAGTTGGGCAATGTTACACCGGCTGCAGAATTTAATATTCTTGCGGATGCAGAAGCTGCCTATGTGGTGTTTACATCCCAAAGACCCGTAACGATGATGGGTCTTGACCTGACCAGACAGGCTTTGTGTTATCCTGAAATTGTCAGCCGGATGGAGAAGATAGGCACTCCTGCAGCTAAACTGTTTGCTGATTTAATGCACTTTTTCTGTGCAACACAGAAAAAAGTATTTGGTTGGCCCGGCGGCCCACTCCACGACCCAACTTGCATTGCTTATTTAATTGACCCTACCTGCATAGAGACCAAGGAAATGTATACAGAAGTTGAAATAAGAAGTGAGAAATGCTATGGCCGCACTTTATGCGATTACTTCAATACCCAAAAATGCGAGCCGAACTCCAAGGTTTGCGTAAAACTTGATCAAGAAAAGTTTTGGAATATTGTTGAGGAATGCATACGTCTGTATCAATAATGGGGTGATTTTGTGATTAATCGTTTAAAAGTAGCTTTGGAAGCAAATAAGGATACTTATATCCAAAGACTTGCTGAGCTGACAGCGATAGATACTCATGACCTGGGCCACGGCATAGACGGTGGGATGGAAGCAAAAGGTCAGGAATATTTGTCAAAGCTGTTTCGTCAAATGGGAGCCGATACTATTGTGGAGGACCAGCTGACCGAAGAGGTGATTCAACGGTCCTTGTCGCAGCATCAGGAAGGAAACCCAGGGCACAATTATGATGGTCGTTACAATGTCTATGCCACATTTGAGGGCGGCCCCGGCCAATCTATACTATTTAATGGACACGTTGACACCATGCCGGCGGGCAATTTGTCAGCATGGGAAACACCACCGCATACACCTACCATAAGGGAGGGTAAAATGTATGGCCTTGGGGTTTGTGATATGAAGGGTGGGCTTATGGCTTCGGCTATGGCAGTTCAACTGCTCAAAGATGCTGGAATTGAGCTGCCTGGTAAGGTAATCATCACCTCGGTTGTAGATGAAGAGGGAGGCGGCAACGGTTCTATTGCGGCGGCAATGAATGGACAAAAAGCAGATGCTGTTGTGGTATGCGAGCCTACCGATAAGGAGCTGATTGCCGCACATATGGGCTTTATCTTTTTCAAGGTAGAAATTAAGGGAAAAGCAGTTCATTCCGGATCAAAGTGGCTGGGCGTAAGTGCAATAGAAAAGGCAGTAAAACTGATGGCGGCCATAGATGAGCTGGAACATAAATGGCTCATGACCTATAAACACACCCTGCTTCCTGCGCCAACTTCCAATGTTGGTGTGATAGAAGGGGGCTCTGCCGGTTCCACAGTGGCGGATTATTGCTGTTTTAAAACCTGTGTACATTATTTGCCGGTGCAAATGACCCATGGCCAGGTGATAAGAGAATACACTGAAGCCATATATCGCTGCTGTGAAGGTGACGACTGGCTAAAAAACAACAAGCCGCAAATTACTATTTATCAGGCGGGCGGGGCTTTTGAAATGGAACTGGAACACGATTTTGTAGCTGCTTTTTGCAATGCCTATCAAACCGCCACAGGGGAAAATTTAAGGATAGTAGGTTCGCCGGCCGGGTGTGATTCTCGTGTATGGAAGAACATAGCACAATGCCCTACCCTTCAATTTGGGCCCGGTCGCCAGGCACAATGCCATGCTGCTAATGAATATCTAGAGTTAGAGCAATATTTAAATGCTATTTTGGTATATGCTCAATTGATTTTGGAATGGTGCTCAAAAGAATAAGGAGGATTATAGAATGAAAAAAGTATTGATAGCCGGAGAAAGCTGGATGAGCTACACCACCCATGTAAAAGGTTTTGATACATTTTACACCTCTGTTTATGAGGAGGGGATAGAGTTTATTCGCACAGCGCTGGAAAAAGCGGGATATGAGGTAGACTTTATGCCAAACCATCTGGCTCCCACAAACTTCCCCTTTACAATGGAGGAGTTGAAGGAATATGATTGTGTGGTGTTGTCCGACATCGGTTCCAACACATTACTATTGCCCCCTGATACTTTTTCTAAAAGCATATGTAGGCCCAACCGTTGCCAGCTGATAAAAGAATATGTTGAACAGGGTGGTGCCTTTTTGATGGTAGGCGGATACATGTCTTTTAGCGGCATAGATGCAAAGGCACGTTATGGGCAGACCGCCATTCAGGAAATTTTGCCGGTACAATGTCTGGATATTGATGACCGAGCCGAACATCCGGAGGGAGTTGTGCCTGTTAATGTAAGCAATCATGAGGCAATTAAAAACTTACCGGAAAAATGGCCGGCATTTTTGGGGTACAACAAAACCAAAGCAACTCCTCAGGGAGAGGTGCTGGTCACCATCTGCGGCGACCCTCTCATTGCGGTAGGAAGCTTTGGAAAAGGAAAATCTGCGGTGTTTACTTCTGACTGTGCCCCCCACTGGGGACCGCCGGAGTTTGTTCATTGGGAATATTACAATGAACTTTGGAAGGGCCTAATGGACTATTTGACCAGTAAAACTGAATAACAGGTGGCAGAGATGCTGACAGAAAAGGATAAAACGGAAGCGCTAAAGCTTCTGATGGAGACAATAGAGTTTGTAACAGTCAATCCGGATGGAAACGAAAAGGAACTGGCAGAGTATATTGCCGCCACCTTGAAAAGCAACGGATGCCCGGCGCAGGTGCATTCTTTTGCGCCGCAGCGTGCAAATGTAACGGCGCGCCTTGCCGGGCACTCTCCGGGGCAGGCACTACTGCTCAATGGACATCTGGATACGGTACCCTTTGGCTCGGCAGAGGAATGGAAAATGCCGCCCGACAAAGCAACGCTGCAAAATGGCAAGCTATACGGACGTGGTGCCAGCGATATGAAAAGCGGGCTATGTGCTTTGCTGTATGCGTTTCTATTGCTTTTGCGGCAAAAGTTTGTACCCAAACACGACATTATGTTTGCAGCTACAGCCGATGAGGAAAGCCAGGGGTTGGGTGCGCAGGATCTGCTGTCAGCAGGTATTATGAAGGAGATCAAAGCAGTTCTGATTGCTGAACCTACAGGAGGACAAATTGGTGTTGCATCAAAAGGTGCTTTATGGCTAAAAATTACTGTTTATGGCAAAACCTCTCATGGGGCATATCCGGAACAGGGGCTCAATGCTGCACAGATAGCACTTGAGCTCTATTTGGATTGCAGCCGCCTGATAAGCGGTAATAAGGGCAATAGCTACTTCAACGGCTCCTCCTGTACACTGACACAGATAAAAAGCGGGGTTAAGGCCAATGTAGTACCTGACAGGTGCATAATGACCTTGGATGTACGTACAGTACCGGGAGAAAATGCACTTAAGTTTTTTGAACAGGCGAAGCAGAAAATAGAAGAACGGTATGCAGAAGTGCGCATAGAGCATCAAGTTCTCAATCACCGTATTCCTGTTGAGGTATCCTCGGATGAAGTTTTGGTTAAAGAGCTCTCTGATGCTGTGGAAAAGGTACAGGGAACTCCTCCCAAGCTGGTAGGAACAGGCTTCTTTAGTGATGCATCTTTGCTACTTCTTGATAAAATGCTACCATGTGTTTTGTTTGGACCGGGAAACAGTGAGCAGGCGCACAAACCCAATGAATATGTGTGTGTTGAGGCATATTTTAAGGCAATTGAGAGTTTATATCATTTTTTAAGCAATCAATAATTCCCACAAAAAATAAGGAGACTTGCGTTATGAAGCTGTTAAATTTTGGTTCGCTCAATTTGGATTATGTATATCAAGTGGAGCATTTTGTGCGCCCCGGTGAAACGCTTTCCTCCAATTCTCGTCAAATTTTTTGTGGCGGAAAAGGCCTGAATCAATCCATTGCCTTGGCGCGCGCCGGAGCAGAAGTATATCATGCAGGAGCAGTAGGAGAAGAAGATGGAGAAATATTATGCAAAGAACTACTTAAAAACCGAGTCAACATAAAACATATCAGCAAAAATCCGGATGTTGTAACAGGGCATGCCATTATACAGATAGACAAAAAGGGTCAAAACTGTATTTTGCTTTATGGGGGAGCCAATCAAACCATTACCATAGAACAAATAGACAATACACTTGCCTGTTTTGAGAACGGCGACTATATTCTTTTGCAAAATGAAATAAGCAACCTGCAGTATATTGTTAAAAAAGCACATGACAAGGGTATGATTATTGTCTTAAATCCTTCGCCTTTGAATAATGAAATTCTTGCAATGCCATTGGAATATATAGATTATTTTATTCTTAACGAGATTGAAGCTGCTGATCTTTGCGGCGAAGAAGAACAGGATAAGCTGATTGGCAGCTTGGTTAAGAAATTTCCTGCTTCTAAATTTGTGCTGACCTTAGGGAAGAAAGGGGTTCGCTATTGGGATGGAGAGCAACTATTCTCCCATGGTATTTATCGTGTTCCGGTGGTAGATACTACTGCGGCAGGAGATACCTTTACAGGGTACTTCATTAGCAGCATTGTACAAGGCCACTCCTCACAGGAGGCATTGCGCCTTGCTTCTGTGGCATCGTCTATTGCGGTTTCCCGTAAGGGAGCGAGCAGCTCAATTCCTATGTTGGAAGAGGTCAAAAACAGCAACCTGATTTTAGATGCGTAAGCTAAATGATAGAATCTTAGGTTGGCTATTCAATGCCAAGATTGCTGAAAAGCAAAGCAGTAATGGGTTTGGCGGAGATGCTAAAAGAAAACACCCCAAGCAATTTTAATTGCTTGGGGTGTTTTCTTTTAGCCACAAGGAGATAAAATCCGTGGCGCTTTTAGTCAAAAACTTATTGCAATGATAAATCAAAGAAAAGTTTCTAATGAGGCAAATGTCCTGAATATGAAATTGAGATACTTCTTTACGGTCTAAGGCGTCTTTCACCAAAAGATAAGGCAAAACGGATACACCCAAATTTGCCTGAACAGCACGGAGAATTGCCTGGGTACTGATGCTTTCCCATGCAGGGGTGATGTCAAGCCCGTGGGTGGTAATAAGACTGTCAAAAAGTTCTCGTCCGGCACTGCCTACTTCCCTTAGAATTAA
>JAEYXR010000006.1 GCA_023431215.1 Bacillota bacterium | reverse complement strand
TTTTACCACGTAATCCCCACTGGTGGGACATAGAGCCACCCATTCCAAGAGTAGCTAAAGGCATACCAAACAGAGTGGACAGGCTTAAATGCCTTGGCAATGCAGTGGTTCCGGCTCAATTTTATCCAATATTCATGGTAATAGCAGAGATACAGAAAATAGAACCATATAAGAATTTAGGGGGGCATCGCTGAATGAGCAGGGCAAAGGACGTTCCAAAAAACGCAGGAAAGCTACTTAGCGTAAATGGACTGATAAAAGCGGGAGATATTATTTTAGCCAAAAGGAGTTGGATGAATGAGCTGTCCAGTAAAGTGATAGACTGGCAGCCGGCCAGAGAGGTAGAGGGTACGGTAATTTTTGTTTCTTCAAATGGCAGATGGCTGACCATCCAGGGAAAGCACTTCTGCGAAAGCTTTTTTGCATGGGATATTTTAAAGGTTAGGAGGGTGTGGGATGCCAATAAAAAACTACACAACTAAAGTTGAAGTGATAAAGTACATAAAAAAAGCCGCCCTTAAAAGGACGGCGGTAAAGCATTTCATTTGTTAAGCATCCATATGCCGAAATTAAGATATGCAGCAAAAGTTGTCCATAAGAGATATGGAATTTGAAGCCATGCAGCGGTTTTATTGATGGAACGAAACGCAATAATCATTAAGATTATGAGCACCCAAAGGAAAATAAGCCAAATAAACGATAACAAGTATTGCTCCATACCAAAATGAAACACGCTCCACAACACATTTACTACAAGCTGTGTAGCATAAACAGACAAGGCATAATTCCATTGATTGCTACTTTTCCAAACCATAGTAGCACTGATTCCCATAAGAATATAAAGAATACACCATACAATGGGAAACAACCAAAAAGGTGGGGTGAGTGGCGGCTTAACAAGTACTTCATAAGCAGGTAGACCACGGTAAGTGATAAATCCGCCAATTCCACCAACTGCTAGGGCAATTACGATTGAAATTAAATAAGGTTTCAGTTTCTTAAAACTCATATTGTTCACCTCATAGATATTATGCTGAGAAAATATGGGTTCATTCAAAACAAAACATATAATCATCGGATGCCCAGAGAGGCGAACCGTCGCTATTTTTATTTGTAATTAGTGAAGACTATTGTATGCACTCTCAAGAAGTACACCCTTACTATCATGTGAAAGCTCCCACGCCCCGACACCAGCCAAGCCTAAACTCTTTGCATATTGCGTCTTTAAGGCGATAGATGCTGAATCATCATATGAAATAAAGGTATTGTTCCCAAAGATATACGGTACCTTTGCTTGTGGGTGGGTAAATCGGATGTACGCTGAGTCGGATAAATAATCTGAGGATATCAGATCATAGCTAATCGACTTTGCACTGCTAAAAGTTTGATACAACCCATCATTATCATCAGTAGAAAGGTTATATTTATATCCATAGAACGGCATTCCTAAAACAAGCTTAGAAGCGGGAGCTCCTGCCTTAAGATAGTTATTCACTCCATCACTCACACTAGTCTTATGCTGCGGTGAGGGCTCCTGTGGACTATATAGGGGGGCATTTAAGTCAGAATAATTCTCCCATGTGCCATGGAAATCGTAACCCATAATGAATATATAGTCTATGTATTTTAAAATGTTTGTAAGCTCTATATTTTTAACGTAGCTTGAGGAAATTCCACCTGCAATGGTAAGGTAGTATGTCTTTGAATCCTTTTGAGACTGCTCATCAAGCTTATTGCGTATTGTCTGCAATAGCTTAGTATAATTTTGCTTATCTTCTGGGCGATTTATATTTCCTGCCATTCCGCCAGACACAGGATATTCCCAGTCTAGGTCAATACCATCTAAATCATGCTTAATTAAAAAGCTGACACAGCTTTCTGCAAAGGTTTCTCTATTCTGGGCGGTTAAGGCAACATTAGAGAAGTATTTAGAATCATCCCATCCGCCTACCGAAATCAGAATTTTTAAATTGGGATTTCGATTACGAAGGCTTCTTAGTCCTTCAAGGTTCTTTAGGTCGACAGACGGATTGTTAAGTAATATTTTATTATCATCACTAATTCCCGCAAACGCGTAATTAATATGGGTTAACTTTTCTGCGTCTATATTGGAAGGGTGATACCCCTTTGAAGCCGACCATGATGTATAATAACCAACCATATACTTACCGATTGAAGGAAGAGGCCTTTGCTGGACAGGAGGTGGTAAAACTGGCTTTGGTTTTAAAGGTGGCGCTTCTGAGCTTTGCTCCTGTGAAGAAGTTGGCGATTGTGTTCCCTCTGTACTTACAGATTCGGAACTGCTGGCTGTTGGAATGCTCTGGGAAGATGAAGAAGAGGAAGCGGGTATTGATTCAGAATTTTCCATACCCTCAGTTGGTATTTCGCTTGAAGAATTCTCATCTTTTGCCTGAATAAATACTTGTTCGCTTAATTGAGAATTATTGAGTAATACAACGCTTACAACAACAAGTAGCAAAAAAATTGATAAAGCAATTTTTGAAATTTTTGTCAATTTGAATTTCTCTTTTCTAACTTACTTTATTTTAATTTTATTAAGCAAAGTTTGAATACACAATACTGTAAATAATGGAAAGTTTAAGACTTACTTCCAAAGTAGGACAAGCCATAAACTTAAAGGGGTGATAGGATGACCACAGAAGAATTAAACGCAGCACTAACCATAGCAAAGAAAATAAAGCGTTTGCAGGCGCAGTTGGATGATATACATATCACAGGCAGCTCCGGCAGTACAGGCGGCAATAGCCCGGTACAGGGAGGCTCTAAGTTAAGTTCGGCGGTTGTGGCAGCAGAGCTTACCAGTGAAATTGAATCGCTACAAGACAAGCTAAGGTTAGAACAAGCCATCATAGCGCGCTACATAGGAAAAAAAGACCTTGAAGTAGTGGAAAGACGATTACTGATGCTTCGGTATGTGAAGTGCTTGGAGTGGAGCAATGTGGCAAGATGCTTGGGGTATTCATTAAGCCGTACATACGATTTCCATTTGCAGGCACTTGAGAAAGTTCGGAGTTAATCGGAGTTCATCGGACTTGAAGAAGCGTGTCAAGGGGGGTAATATAGTAGTTGTAAAGATGTATACACAAGCACCACATCAATAGCTAATCATATTACCACATACAAAATTCACTCAGCCTCACCTTAACCGGTGGGGCTATTTTAATGCCATGGAGGTGATAGTAGTGTCATTTATACCAGAGCCTACTCGCAGCGCGCCACCAATGCCAAGAAAGCAGACCGTACCAGAAAAGTATGAACCTGTTGTAGCATTCACAGAAAAACTTACAGGTAGGACGCTAACTGATAGAGATTATAAAATATTGATTGCACTGGTAGAGTATGCAGGTAAATGTGATGGCTAGAGAGTTCGCAAAGGCTTTCTATAAAAGCAAAAAATGGCTGCAGTGCCGTAATTCATACATACAGGAAAGAATTTTAATAGATGGCGGAATGTGCGAGGTGTGCCACGAACAACTAGGCTATATTGTACATCACAAGGAAACCCTTACAGAGAACAATATAAATAATCCGGAGATAAGCTTAAACCATGAGTACCTCTAGTATGAGTGCAAGGACTGCCACGATAAGCATGAGGGGCATGGACTAAATAAGGGTGCAGACGCACTGGTTTGGTTTGATGACAATGGGCAGCCACATCCGTTCAAGGAGGGAAAAGACAATGGAGTTATATATTAAAGCGAAGGATGGGACTCTTCATCAGTTAGCAGAAACTAAATGCATCGGAGATGGTGACGTAGTAGTCATGTCACCCCATCATTTCAGCACACGAGATATAGAACAAATGCAAAGGGAACTTGCCAAAGCGTTTGGACGCAAAGTTATTTTATTAGATGCAAGGTTTGATAGAGTATTCACTATCCCCCCTGTAAAATAGTAGCTTTGAAAACAGCGCAGGACCGTTGGGGGCCTTTTCTGTAACACACAGGAGATTTTACAGTACCCCCTCCCCCATAGAAAAGGAGTGAAATTATGGCGGAAAAGAAAGGAAAAGGGACGCTTACGCCTAAAGAAGCAAAGATAAAAAAAGAAAAAGCACGACTTAACAAAATCTACGCTGATATAGATTCCAAGAAAAAATCCGCAGTGCAGGGCCTGATCGAACGTGCGGCACACATGCGAGTTACTCTTGATGAATTTGCCAAGGACTTAGATGAAAACGGTTTCGTGGAGAGCTTTTCTCAAGGTGACCAAGAGCCGTATGAACGTAAACGCCCAACGGCTGATTTGTATAATACCATGAACACGGCATATCAAAAAGCCATTAAGCAGCTGACAGATTTACTTCCAAAGGAGGAGAGAGCAGCACCTGCAGATGATGGTTTTGATGATTTTGTAAATGAGCGTGAAGAGGTATGATTCGCTATCCATTGTCATACAACCCCATTCTTGATTATTGGGCTGACATAGAAGCGGGAGCGGAGGTTGTATCTTGGAAAGTGCAGCAATGGTATAAATACCTTGTTAAACGTATTGCAGAGCCGGATGAATATTTTTATTCACCACAAAGGGCAAACCACATCTTAGAGTTTGCAGAAAATTACTGCAAGCTTTCCAGAGGTACCGGTGGCGGTAAGCCTGTAAGACTGGAATTGTGGGAAAAGGCTCATTTGGCTGCTGTGTTTGGATTCGTAGACATAAACGGCCATAGATTGTGCAGAGAATCAGTATTTATCGTTGGAAAAAAGAACGGTAAATCGCTCCTCGCCTCTATCGTTGGACTATACATGCAGATTGGAGACGGCGAGCCGGGGCCGGAAGTATATGCTGTTGCTACAAAGCGGGATCAGTCTAAAATTATTTGGGGCGAATCAAAACGTATGGTCAGGAAGTCTCCGGCCTTAAGAAAACGTATTAAGCCCTTGGTCAATGAGTTGTCCTCCGAAATGTTCAACGATGGCATTTTTAAGCCCCTGGCCAGTGATGCAGATACCCTTGATGGATTAAACGTGCATTGTGTCCTTATGGATGAAATACACCAGTGGAAAAACGGGAAAGCCCTATATGACATCATGGCAGACGGCACAACAGCAAGAGACCAGCCGCTTATTTATATCACATCTACAGCCGGCACCATTCGTGAAGATATTTATGATGCCAAGTACGATGAAGCCACCAATGTTATTAACGGGTTGTTTGATGATGGTGGATATAAAGATATTCACTTTTTTCCGTTTATCTACGAGCTGGATAGCCGCAAAGAATGGACAGATGAAAGCTGCTGGAAAAAAGCCAACCCAGGCTTGGGCACAATTAAAAAATTAGACACCCTTCGTAACAAGGTTGAAAAGGCCAAAAGCAACCCAAAGCTGGTAAAGAATCTGGTGTGCAAGGAATTTAATATCCGGGAAACTTCGTCAGAATCTTGGCTGACATTTGAACAGTTAAACAATACTGCAACCTTTGAGATTGCAGAGCTAAAACCGAGGTACGGAATAGGCGGTTGTGACTTATCAAGCACAACAGACCTTACCAATGCCACGGTTATTTTTATGGTTCCAAACAGTCAAAACATTTATGTTCATCAAATGTACTGGCTGCCGGAAGATTTGCTAGAAAAACGCTCAAAGGAAGATAAGATACCCTATGACCTATGGGCGGAGCAAGGGTTACTAAGAACATGCCCGGGCAACAAAGTCCACTATAAGTTTGTCAAGGAATGGTTTGAGGAGGTACAAAACGAACTTGATATTTACATTTACAAATGTGGGTATGATTCATGGTCTGCTACCTACTTCGTAGAGGATATGAAAAACACTTTTGGAGCATCTGTCATGGAGCCAGTTACACAAGGCAAGAAAACGCTATCAAGCCCAATGAAATCACTGGGCGCAGATTTGGAGGGTAAGCGTGTCATTTACAACAACAATCCAATTTTAAAGTGGTGCCTGGCAAACACAAGCGTTGACATAGATAAAAACGACAATATTCAGCCGTGCAAGGGTAATTTGGGTACAAGGCGTATAGATGGCCTGGCGGGCTTGTTAGATGCTTATGTGTGCCTTGAAAACAACCTCGAAGAGTACTTAACGATGATATGAAAGGAGGATTACTTTGGGACTATTTAAGAAAAGGATTAGCAATGCCACAGAGCAATCTATGTATAAGATGATTTATGACATGGGAAACGGCTTTTATATGTGGGATGGCAACATGTTCAAGTCTGACATAGTTCGAGCGTGCATTAAGCCTAAAACCAAGGCGATAGGCAAGATGATTGCAAGGCATGTTAGAACCACTGAAAAAGACGGCAAAAAAAGCGTTGAAGTTAACCCGCTGCCATATATGCGCTTTTTATTGGAAGAGCCTAACCAGTTTATGACGGGCCAGATGATGCAAGAAAAAGTAGCGAACCAGCTTGCTCTGAACGGTAACGCCTTTGTACTGATTATTCGTGATTCGTTCGGTGTGCCGTGTGGGTTATATCCCATTCCGTGCACATCGGTAGAAGCCAAATATGATGAACAAAGCAATCTGTATTTAAAATTCTACTACCGCAACGGCAAATTCTCACAGTTCCCCTACACGGAAATTATCCATATTCGTGACGACTACATGGAAAATGATGTTTTCGGCGAATCGCCGGCACCTGCTTTAGTGGCTCTGATGAATGTGGTCACAACCATTGACCAAGGAATAGTTAACGCCATTAAAAACAGTGCCATAGTTCGATGGCTGCTGAAATACACAACATCAATGCGTGAAGAAGATTTAAGGGTCAATGCAGAAAAGTTTGCACAGAACTATCTAGCTATTTCCAGCAATAAGATGGGCGTTGCTGCCGTTGATGCAAAGGCCGATGCCATACAGGTAAAAACTGATGACTACGTACCCAACGCTTCACAGGTGGACAGGCAGCTAGATAGAATCTATGCATTTTTCAACACCAATGATAAAATCGTGCATTCAATTTACTCGGAAAATGAATGGATTTCCTATTATGAACAGTGCATTGAGCCAATTGGGACACAAATGGCCAACGAGTACACTCGAAAGCTGTTTAGTCGCCGTGAGCGTGGGTGTGGCAACAAAATTATATTTGAATCAAGCAACCTGACATTCGCAAGTATGCAGACAAAGCTTCAGCTCATCCAATATGTCGATAGGGGCGTTATGACACCAAACGAGGTCAGAGAGTTTTTGTGCCTGGCACCTATTGATGGCGGTGATGTTGCGTTGCTGAGGAAAGACACAGGAAAGTTAGACGGAGGTGGTGAATAATGGCTGTATCCATTCGGGGCACTATCGTATCGAACGATGACAAGTGGATTTATGACTGGTTTGAGATTGATGCAACGTGTCCCAAAGATGTTGTAAAAGCCATAGCCCAAGAGCAGGGCGACGAAGTAGTATTTGAAATTAATTCCGGCGGTGGAGATTTATTCGCCGGAAATGAGATTTACTACCTAATCAAAAACAGTAAGAAAAAAACCCGGTGTAGCATAGTGGGGCTTGCAGCCAGCTCTGCAACCGTGATAGCGTGCGCCGCCGATGTGGTGGACGCAGTCCCGGGAGCACAATACATGATACATAATGTGTCCTGTAGCCAGCATGGCGACTACAATGCGATGGACAAAATGTCCGATATCCTCAAGAACGCCAATGTATCCGTATCTAATATTTATCAGCTTAAAACAGGCATGAAAGAAAAAGAGCTGCTAAAGCTGATGAACGAAGAAACATGGCTGGATGCAAAGAAAGCCAAGGAGTATGGGTTCATTGATGAGATTATGGGCGACAACGGCACACTTGCAAAGCCGTTTTCGGTATATAACGGAGTTGCTCAAATTTTGAGTGATGACGTAAAAGAAAAAATCAGAAATACAGTAAAGGCTCCTCAGATGGATACCACCATGGAGGAGGCAAAATTAAGTCTTTTAAAATTGAAAGGGGCACTTAAATGAAATTTAAGAATTTTGCTGATTACAAAGCACAGAGAGACACTCTTATTTCCAGCGCAGAAGCTTTTCTTAAGGATGGTAAAATGGATGAGTACAAGAACGCCGTAAAAGAAGTTGAGGATATGGATGCAGCTTATGAAGCATTTGCAATTGAACAGGCAAACCTGTCTGCGCTGCAAGGAGCTGTAAAGCCTCCGGTCACTGCCGGTGCCGGCGCTATTGACATGACCGGTGATAGCGATATGGAATACCGCAAAGCGTTCATGAATTATGTCGTTAAGGGTGGCGTAGTGCCCATGACAAACGTTGATGCAAATACCACCGCAGCTGATGTAGGCGCTGTAATTCCCAACACGGTAATGAACCGCATTGTTGAGAAAATGGAGAAAACCGGCAACATCCTCGCCAGAGTAACCAAGACCTACTACAAGGGTGGAGTAACCGTTCCCACATCTTCTGCAAAGCCTACTGCAAGCTGGACTACTGAATCCGGCACAACCGACAAACAGAAAAAAGCAACCGGCTCCATTTCCTTTAGTTACTATAAACTGAAGGTACAGGTCTCCATGTCCATTGTTGTTGCCAATGTGACATTGGATGTGTTTGAAAAGACCATTGCTGACAACATTGCAGAAGCTATCACCAAGGCATTGGAAACTGCCATCATCAAAGGTACCGGCTCCGGTCAGCCTAAAGGTATTTTGGCCGAAACTGTTGTTGATGGTCAGAATGTCGAAATCACCGAAGGCAACAACATTACCTATGCCAATCTGTGTGCAGCAGAAGGCTTGCTTCCCTCCGCTTACGATGATGCAATTTGGTGTATGAACAAAAAAACCTTTATGTCTCAGATTGTTGGTATGGTAGACGCTAACGGTCAGCCCATTGCCAGAGTAAATGCTGGTATTGGCGGCAAGCCTGAATATTCCATCATTGGCAGACCTGTTGAGTTCTCCGAAGATGTTGCAGCATTTGCAACTTCTGTAACTGCCGACACTGTTGTAGCATTCCTGTTCCGCTTCCAGGATTACATGCTTAACACTAACATGGGTGTTACCGTTTCTAAGTATGTGGACCAGGATACTGATGATGAAATCACCAAAGCCATCACTTTGGCAGATGGTAAAGTCATTGACAAAAATTCTCTTGTAACCGTGTCGGTAAAAAACAGCTAAACGCAGTAACGCCATCCACAGCTACATTTGATTTGAATGCAAGTGGCATCAACCACACAAATGTAGTGGTTACTGCGACAAGTGGAACAGGTGCAACAGTGTCCAAGCTATACAATGGCTTAATTGAGGTAACAAAGGGCACCGGTAGTGCCAACTGGAGCCAAAGCAATGGCACTGTCATAATTAAAGCCGCATATCTGTCTACGCTGGCCGTTGGTGAATATGATTTTAGATTGGCTTTTACAAAAGACAATGATTGTCATATCGCCCTAACCGTTGAAAATACGGGAGCGTGATTAAATGGACATTACAGCAATCATTAAATTATCCATGAGAATTTCACATACTGCGCTGGATTCCGATATTCAGCGCAACGTTGATGCCTGCCTGCTCGATTTAGAGCGGGTAGGCGTTGACAAAACTAAGAAAAGTGAGCTGCTTACAAAGGCATGTGAATTATACTGCAAGTGGCAATATGATTACATGGGTAAAGGTGAGCAGTACCAAAAAAACTACGAAAAGCTACGTGACAGCATGAGCTTGGCAGGTGATTATAAATGTGCGACGACATCATAAAGCTGGTATCCGTTACCAGAACAACAAATGAATACGGAGACATTGTAGAAACGCCTGTGGAGCGAACTGTTTATGCACAGCTTGAAAGTGTCTGGATGTCTGAATTTTATAAAGCTAACGCCGAAGGGCTAAAGCCGGAAGCACGTTTTATACTGTCAGATTACTTAGACTATCATAACGAGCAGACGCTAAAATATAAGGGATTTGCCGACACTGACTGGCAGGAATATAACATCATTCGAGCACCACGCAAAGGCCTTACAGTGGAGCTTGTATGCCAAAGGGGTGTTGACTAATGCCGGCACCTAAAAGTGTTGTGAAAATTAACAGCAAGGGCGTGACATACACATCCAGCGTAGATAAGGCGCAGTATTTTGTATTTGAGCTAACAAGGGCTGCTCTGCGTGACGTAGGAAAATTTGTTGTTAAGAACTTTAAAACCATGTTCTACAATGAATTTCATAAAACCACTGGAAATGTGGGGAAGGGCACAAAATACAAGGTGTTTTCCGGTAAAAGCACAACCCACCCGCGTGTACAAGTCGGTATAGGCGGAGCAGGCTTTTATGGTGCATTTCAGGAACTTGGCACATCAAAAATGAAAAAATATGGCTTCTTAAGTAGGGCTGCAGAAGAAAATATAGCCGAAATTGTAAAGATAGAAAGTCAGTATCTAAGCGCCCTGGAGGACGAAGCCAAAGCACTTGAGCTGATCGACGAAGAAGAAATGATAGGAGGGGAAGATGAGTAAAACAAACACCATAAGGTCAGTTGTAAAGGCTATGCTGAGCGCTGTTTGCAGCAATGTTTACTTTGAAAATGCTGACAAAGATAATCTTTTCCCTCACATTACTTATTCTATCAGCCCAATTAGCATAACGGACGGAAACCGTTTTGACTGCGTTATAGATATTGATGTGTGGGACAAATCGTCCGAAGCGATTGAAAACCTATGTGACAATATTGAGACACTTTTTAATAACGTCAATAACCCGCAAGAGACAATACTGCCTACCTTCTATTTGGTTAATAGGCTATCAATACCGGACGATGATAAAAGCATCAAGCACCGCCTGGTACGTGTGCAGGTACAATATTATGTGAGGTGATTAAATGCCAAAATATCAAGGCACAGGAGCCATTACTGCCGTTGATTACAAGGCAGTAAAATGGATCGGTAAAACCAAGAACGGAACAGCAATTACAATTGCATTTCCCAATGCAATCAATCTTGGAAATATCGACTGGACATTTGCTGACAAGGATGACACAGTGGCAGAACTTGTGTTTACCGCAGTATATGACAATACCAACGAAACCGCAAACACAACCACAGAGCCGTGGACAGTGGAAACTGCTACGGCAATAACCAATGCCGCAGATGGCATCATGCTTGGCACAGGCGTGTTCTACATTGGAGAAACCGCAATCGCTTTGACACGTGGCGGCGGTAAATTTACCGTAGAGCGTGAGTTTAGAGAAATAGTTGCAGACGGTGATAGGGGACCTGTAAAAGA
>JAEYXR010000128.1 GCA_023431215.1 Bacillota bacterium | reverse complement strand
AGAGAATTGGTCACCGAGCCCCGGCGAGATATGATTATGATGTTTCAAAGCTATGATCAATTATTCCCCTGGCAGACACTTCGCTGTAATCTGGTGTTTGCTTTGCAGCAGTCGGGGGTAGAGCGTGACCCGCAAAAAGCACATGCCTGTGCCGACGAATATCTTAAAAAAACCGGGTTAAGCGGTTTTGAAAACGCCTATCCTCATACTCTATCCGGCGGAATGAAGCAGCGTGGTGCTTTGGCACGGGCACTTAGCCTTGCTCCCGGTGTTCTGCTGATGGACGAGCCCTTTTCAAGCCTGGACTTCTTGACCCGGCGTGCCATGCAAAGTTTGCTGATACAGCTACAGCGTGAAGCAGGCATTACCATTGTGCTGGTTACCCACGATATTGAGGAGGCACTACGCATTGGGGATACCATTACCGTTCTTGATAAAACGACGGGGCGGCTGGTTGCCTGTGAAAAAGATGCCGCAAAGCTGGAGGCCTTTTTAACACAACAGTCAAGTTAACCAACACTTGGATAACATCATAAAACGATACAAAACAGGTGCTCTTCATCAGCCATAACACTGGTAAGGGCACCTGTTTTTTTAGACAGACAATATTGATGTATTATTCTTTTACCCGGTACACCGTAATATGTCCATATGCGTCGTTATTTTGCAACACATTAATACGCTTACCATAGACAGCGTTGGTAAAGCTCGCTACCTCCACACAGTTTTGAACGCAAAATTCTCTCAGTTGTTCTACAAACATGGGGTTGCCATAAATAACATTATAATACGGCCTGTTTTCATACAGGTAATCCAGTTCGTCACTGTACAGAATATATTCTACATCGCTTTTACGCAAAAAGTCAGCCAAACCACCGTTTTCGGCAGCATAGGGCAGGTTTCGGTAGTCCAACAGAGCATCATTGTCAAAGTAAAAACCGGTATTTAAATTTGCCACTGTTTTTGCATTCCGTGGAACCACAGCCGCAAGCTGCTGCAGATAGTCACTGTAGGAAGGGCCTTGAATTACCGGTACAATCTGCCATATACTGCCTATCGCTGATACACAAAGCAGAACTGTCAGCAGCTGGGCCGCGTAACGCTGACTAAACAGCTGCGTGCCAAAGCCGCATAGCAGCACGGCCACAGGCAACAAAAACACTATGCTGGTTTGGTTTAACCGCCCTACTATGGCAATGCCCCCCAGAAGGCCCATTTCAGCGCATAAAAGCCCCCAGCAAAAGCGAGACATCCGAGGCTCTTCACGATGCATAGCCGCAACAAATACGGTGCACAGCAACATGCAAAAAGCACCTATCACCAGCTGCACACGGATATTGGGTAGATAGTAGGTGCCACTTTCCTGCTGCCACAGCCTTCCAAAAAATCCAAATATGTCGGTTATCTTTTGTCCGGGGGAAGCCATCACATCAAATTCCTGTGCACCATAGCGAAAATAATGAGGTAAAAATTTGCTATCCATGCCATAACTAATACCTACCGCCAGGGCAGCAATTGCACCGGTGGCAACACAATAAAGTATCAAATGGCGCAGTGTCTTTCGTTCCCACACCGTATAGGCAAGTATGGCGCTGCCACACCCGCAAGCAAGAAAAAACGCATTGGGATGAAAAAACACACCCACCCCTGTGGCCAAAGCACACGCCAACACTGTTTTGGTGGTAATTTGCTGTGCCGCAAGGGCATATAGACACAAACAAAGCAGCAGCAGTAAAAAAATTTCGCTGCGAGCAAAATGCCCTGCATAAATAAATTGGATATCCACACTCATGAGTATCATTGCCGCCACAGCAAGACTTTTACGTTCAAATAAGCGTAGCGCACAGCGATAAAATACAAACAAGCACCCAACTGCCGCCAGCAGGCTTAAAAAACGAAGTGCAAAGGGGGTATAACCCATCAGCTTAATTGCACCCTGCTGCAAAAGATGAAACAAAGACTTCAGGGCATGGGGGAAGCGTGGCTTTGCCGTAAAAAAAGGCTCGGTGCAGGACAGTGAACCGGAAGCCAGCATATTGCGTGACAAGCCTCCCAGCCAGCTTTCATCTGAATGGACGGTAGGAAAGGTAATCAAAAACATAAGATTGAAGGCCATATAAGCAACTAGATAGCATATTGCTCCAAGGTGCTTTTGCTTATGTTTTTTCAAAATATCCCCTCCTTTTTGCACGGTCTATGCTGCTATTATAAAGGATTCGTCAGAAAAAGTGAACTTTATTTGTTAAAATATTGTCAGTTATTGTACAACCATATGCAGTATAAAAATTTGTTATGATAAAATCACGCTATCATGATATACAATGATAACATCAGTCAATGGGTAATTTGCCGGAAGCTCATTTACCCATTCCGATTGTTTGCTTTACTACATAAAGCGATTGCAAAAACAGGAGGTCATGTATGAAAGCATTTGTCAAAAAGCTATCGCTTGCGCTGGCTTTGGTGATGCTGGCCACTGTGTTTACTGCCTGCAATGGGCACACTTTTGCCAGCGGAGACTCAAAGCTTGTGTCGGCAAAAGACTTTGCTGCAGAAGCACAAAAAACCGGTGTTGTTGTGGTAGATATGCAGAAAGAGGAGGACTACGCCAAGGGTCATGTGGCCGGAGCGGTCAATATTCCCTCCTCTGATATCGTTATCAGCGTGCCGGTTGCCAATATGCTCACTACCTCAAAAAAGCTGGAAAAGCTGATGGCCAAAAACGGCATCTCCAACGACACAAGCATTCTTGTCTATGATAACGATAAGATGAGTGCTGCACGTTTTGTGTGGACGCTATTTATGTACGGCCACGAAAATGTGCGTGTAGTGGACGGAGGGATAGAAGCTTTAAAGGCGGCTGGTGTTTCAATGAATACCGACCCGGTCACTCCCCAGCCAGGCACCTTTACAGCCGGCGAGCCTTCTCAAAACTGGCTTGCCACCACCGAAGATGTACTTGCGCAGGTAAACAACCCGGATTCCAATGTTGTGTTGCTGGATGTACGCAGTGATGAGGAGTATTTAGCAGAGGGTAAGATACCTACCGCTATCATGAAAAACTATCTCACCAACTACTATTCCGACAATACCTTAAAATCTGTTGAGACCACACGGATTAACTATCTGCAGGCTGGCATCTACCCTGAAAATGAAATTATCATTTATTGTAAAACCTCATTTCGTGCAGCACCTGTGTTTTTGTCACTGTACGAAGCAGGCTATCGCAATCTTCGTATTTATGACGGTGCATGGCTTGAATGGACTTCCGCTTCAGACCGTCCCATTGACAGACCCTCCGGAACAGTAGCTCCTAGCCAAAAAGATGCCTCCTAATGATACATGCTAAAGCAGAAAGGAATTAAGACAATGAAAAAAGTACTTTCAATTTTCCTTGCATTCATATTGATTTTTAGCCTTGCAGCCTGTGGCTCCACTCCCGCCTCCAGCAGCACACCTGTTTCAACATCTACACCTCCGGCCTCCAGCGCACCGGCCTCCTCTTCTGAAGCACCTGCGCCATCTGCAGATACCGTAACCGAAGCTGCAATGAATTACTTTGCTTCTTTCCCCGAGGACCGTCACATGAGCAGCGTAGAAGACCTGTTTAAAAAAATTGACGCAGGCGAAGAAATGCTGATTATTGATGTGCGCCAGCCCGACGCTTATGCCGAAGGCCATCTGAAGGGCGCTGTCAACGTTCCTTATGGCACTGCTGTTGCAGATGCATTGGAGATGATTCCCGATGACGTGCCCCTGTTCATCAACTGCTACACAGGCCAAACCTCTTCTCAGGTTGTTGCCCTGTTAAACATTGCCGGTAAATACGCCACCAATATCCAGGGTGGTTTCAACAACGGTATTTCCAAGCAGGCTGGCTTTGAAGCTTACATAACCAAAGACGCCGCTACCCTGCCTGACGAGGACTACGAAGTGGACGATGCCATTGAAGATGCGATTGCAGCATACTTTAAAGACTCCACAACCAACGAAAACAAGTCCTTTAACTTTGCCCCCGAAAAACTGATTGAAGCTGTTGCCTCCGGCAAGGATGAGTACACCATCCTTTCTGTACGCAAAGCCGAAGACTATGCTGCCGGTCACATTCAGGGTGCGCTCAACATTCCTTTTGGCAAAGGCATGCAGGAGCAGTTCTCCACCATCCCCACCGATAAGCCCGTAGTGGTATACTGCTATACCGGTCAAACCTCCTCCCAGACAGTAGCTACCCTGCGTATGCTGGGCTTTGAAGCCTACTCTTTGGCTGGCGGTATGGGCAAAGAGGGCGGCAGTGGCTGGCTGGGTGCCAAAGGCCCTGTCGTAACCGATTAATTTAAAATTACCAGTAACAAAAAGGCTGCCGGTAAAGCGCTTACACAAGCGTTTTACCGGCAGCCTTTTTTATTGCCTGACAGGGTAATTTTTTTATATCATTTTTTACCCCATTATGGCAAGACCGTACGAAAAATAGTCTTATTCTTTAGGCTGGGGCACAATGAAGTAAAGAACAAAAGGTGGTATAATAAACTTAAAGTTAGACTATTAACAAAAAATACATGATTAGGAAGGCGAAAGGTATGCAACTGGTCACCCTAATTGAAAATACCAGTGGTGAACACAAAGGTTTATACACCGAACACGGACTTTCATTTTATCTTGAGACAGACAATATTCATCTGCTTCTGGATTTTGGCGAAAGCGGACGTGTTTTAGAGAATGCACATAAATTAAATGTTCCATTAGATTTGATAGACTATGCAGTATGCAGTCATTCACACTATGACCATGCATCAGGGTTTCACAACATTGTGTCAAACCTGCAAGTAAAGCAATTTGTAACCGGGCCATATTTTTGGCAACCACGTTACGCTTTTGATGGCTGCAAATACTCTTATCTTGGTGCCAGTTTTGGTCAGACACTGCTGCAACAGCATCAAATTCAGCACAAGATTTGCAATGACCTGCTTAAGCTTGCCGATGACTGCTGGGCAGTCGGTAATTTTCCACGAATATGCCCCTATGAAACAATCCCCCAACGCTTCGTATCCAAAACCGACCCCGACACCTTTGCGCCGGATTTATTTGAAGATGAAATTTGCCTTGCAGTGGAAACCGGGGAAGGGTTGGCTGTTATAGTAGGCTGTTCCCATCCCGGAGTTGTCAATATGCTTACCACTGTACACAACCGTTTGCAGCGGCCTATTGTCAGCGTTTGGGGCGGCGCACATCTGGTCGAGGCTGACAGTGCCCGTATTAAGCTCACCGCTGATGCATTGCGCAACTTAGGCGTTCAGCGTGTAGGACTTTGCCACTGTTCCGGCGAACAACTTTTGCAACTTTCTCAATATATTCCAGAAATTGAATGCTGCCGCTTATCTACAGGAGATATGGTTGTATTCTAAAAGAAAGTGAAGGAAGCATCGTGTACATTCATCAAATTGAACCCATCGCGCAGCAGATTATCAATGCAATCTCACCTCTTGTGGGCGGCCGTACACTGAATATTATGGACTTAAACGGGGTGATTATTGCTTCTTCCGACCCCAAACGTCTTGGAACATTCCATCAAGGCGCAGCGCAAGTGGTAGCAAGCGGCCAAGTTGTACGAATCCGCAGTGATGAATTATACCTTTATCCAGGTGCCCGGGAGGGTATCAATTTACCAATTGTGCGCGAAGGAAATCTTTTGGGTGTAGTGGGAATTTATGGACAGCCGGATGAGGTGGAGGATGCCGCCAACCTGCTGTGTGTCTGCGTTGGACTTTACCTGGAACAGGAGGCGGAATCACGACGCCGGCAACAGCAAAAGGATGTGCGGTGCGGCTTGCTAAAAACGCTGATGCTCAGTGAGCACTTCTCCGAAGCAGAGCTAACAGAAGCCGGGTACGACCCACAAAGGCTGAAGCTGCCATTGCGAGCTGCCGTTGTTGCTTTGCCTGCCAATATTCAACAGGACGAATGTATTCGTATCTTAGAGCAAGCTGAAACGACCCTGCTCGTTCAAGGCATCTTATCGGAAACGCAGGATATCTACGGTATGATAAACCACCGACTTGTCCTGCTGCTGCATACCAGGCAGGAGCCAAACCGTTTATACACTGTATTGCAAGCTGCGCTGCAGCAGCCCTTCAGTGTTTCTGTGGGCTTGCCGGCTGCACAGTGGGACGAAGTGAAGTTCTCTTATCGGGAAGCTGTGGCACTTTGCAGATTAAAGCCTAAAGAGTACTCGAATGCCGCTGACTGCCAAAGCAAACTATTATATTTAATGGATAGCGTTCGCACACAGGCACAGCGGCGCATTGTTGAACCTATGTATCAAACACTGCTTGCCTATTTTGGAGAAAATGATATCAGCTGGGCAATGGAAACAGTTCGGGCTTATTACCAAACCGGTGGCAGCACGATGCGTGCCGCCCAGCAGATGCATATTCATAAAAATACATTGATTTATCGTGTACGGAAAGTAACATCGTTGCTGGGCCTGGAAGAAGCGGATGCCTTTACCCGCGAGTATCTTCTACGGCTGCTGTTAATTTACCATGATACACGAACCGTAATGGGGAGGTGAGACTCAGCAATTTCGGAGACTTGTTTTATTTGCCAATGAATCAATATGTATGACGGAGGGAAGTATTATGTCGGGCATCTATATGTTTACAATAATCCTATTGGCAGTTGTTATCATGATTGTTGCCATCAGCAAATGGAAACAGCACCCGTTCCTGGTTCTTACCATTGTTGCCGTTGCAGTTGGTCTATTATGCGGCATGCCTACTGAAGAGGTTATTAACAAGGTTAAATCCGGGTTTGGCGGTATCTTAAGCAATATCGGTATTGTAATCCTTGCCGGAACCATCATCGGTACCATTCTTGAAAAAACAGGTGCTGCACTAACCATGGCAAACAGTATTCTGGGGTTGGTGGGCAAAAAACGCGCTGCTTTGACCATGGGTCTCACCGGCTATGTAACCGGTATCCCGGTTTTCTGTGACTCCGGCTTTGTCATTCTTTCACCTATCTCTCGCGCACTGGCAGCACAGTCCAACACTTCGCTTGCCGTAATGGCAACTGCACTCAGCGCCGGTTTGTACGCAACACATTGTCTGGTTCCGCCTACTCCCGGCCCAATTGCAATGGCAGGTACTCTGGATGCTAATTTGGGGCTGGTCATCGGTATCGGCTTGCTGATATCCATTCCCGCCATGCTTGCCGGCCTAATCTATGCAAAAAAATTCGCAAGCAAAATAGACATTCCTGCCAACCCAGAGCATACCGTAGAAGAGCTGGTTGAAAAATATGGGAAACTGCCAGGTGCACTCCACTCCTTCTCCCCTATTTTACTGCCAATTATTCTCATTGCACTAAAATCTGTTGCAGACTTTCCTTCTGCCCCCTTTGGCGCAGGCGGACTGAAAAACTTTGTATCCTTTATTGGTAACCCGGTTATCGCATTGATTCTTGGTGTCTTTCTCGCCATGACATTGATTCCTAAAAACGAAAAGGATAACGCTTTAAAATGGGTCACGGAAGGTGTTACCAACTCTGCCGGAATCCTTGCCATTACAGGTGCAGGCGGTGCATTCGGCGAGATTCTTAAGTCCCTGCCCATCGCAGACGTTTTAAGTGCATCCTTGCTCAAGCTGAGCATCGGGGTATTTCTGCCGTTTATTATTGCTGCGCTGCTTAAGACAGCCATGGGTGCATCCACCGTTGCAATGATTGTTACCTCCGCAATGATGGCGCCTATGATGCCGGCACTGGGCTTTACCTCTGAAATAGGCAAGGTTCTTGTCATTATGGCAATCGGCGCAGGTTCCATGACCGTTTCACACGCAAATGACTCTTACTTCTGGGTAGTTTCCCAGTTTTCTGGTATGACAACACAACAGGCTTATAAGTGCCAGACAGGTGTAACCTTGGTACAGGGTATTACAACCATCATTGTTGTGTTTATCATCTCTTTGTTTATTCACTAAGGCATAGTAAAAAGGCTGCTGTGGCGTTTAACACAGCAGCCTTTTTATGTTGTTGGGACTTTTTACAAGGTCATTTTTATCATACAGCATCTTGTTTTACCTTATCATGAAGAAAATAATAGTTTGAGAGGTATGTCGAAAGAGCGTAACAGTTGGTCTGCTACGCCCTTTTCGCTATCTGAATATTTTACTTTTAAAATGGCATCGGTAAATTTGTAAAGAAAGTATGTGATTCATATGCCAATTGATGTGGGTTAATTAATATGTTATGTTGCAAAGTTAACGCCTTACAACATTGCAACGTATTTTGCAACGTTATAGGTTGGCAAAAGTTCTCTTCATTGTTTGTTCATATTGCTGTAACTTTTAAAAACCCCTTTCTTTTTTACCAGAATACCCATTGATATTCTGGCAGTATCCAACAAATTGATATAAAAAAAGAATTCTGGCACAAACGTTGCTACTATAAAAGGCAGAACCACACACCGTTTGATTTCCCCAAAGGGGTTTAGTCATAAAAAAGTTTAGGAGGATTCGAAATGAAAAAGGTATTGTCTTTAATTGTGGTAACGGTGATGCTATTGGCCACTTTCACTGCATGCGGCAACTCTACTCCCGCATCCTCGGCTCCCGCATCCACTCCCGCATCTTCTGCCCCGGCTTCAGAAGCACCCTCTTCCGAA
Source organism: Bacillota bacterium (assembly GCA_023431215.1). GTDB lineage: Bacteria > Bacillota > Clostridia > Oscillospirales > Ruminococcaceae > Angelakisella. Next base: position 18,751 of record JAEYXR010000128.1, on the reverse strand, counting down.
GCCCCTGCTGCAACATGGACGCCTAAAAAAGATGTAGAAATGGTTATACCCGCTTCTGCCGGCGGCGGAAGTGACCTGTGGGCCCGTATGATGTCCAATGCTGTTGCAACCAATAAGCTGAGCGATGTTACCTGGGTTCCCGTAAACAAAGGCGGCGGCGCCGGTGCTGTAGGTTACAACTACTGTGCTACCAAAAAAGGTGACGAATACACCCTGCTGTCTTTGCACAGCGGTGTGCCTGTAAGCTCTTACGTGGCAGGCTGGGAAAACACTTTTGACAGCTACATCGACATTATCTGCATTATGGCAGGCGACGACGTCACCCTATGCACCCGCGCTGACGGACCTTATAAGGATATTGCTTCCCTGATTGACGCTGCCAAAAAGAATCCCGGCACCATCCATTTTGGCTCTGACCAGCGCCTGAATATTTCTCAGTACGGCTATGAACTGATTCAAAAATATGCCGATGTTGAGATGAACTATGTACAGTTTGACAGCTCCGGAGATGCCGCTACTGCATTGCTGGGCGGACATGTTGATGTTGCTATCCTTAACCCCTCCGAGTGCCTGGGTCAGGTTGAAGCAAAAAGCTTTATTCCTGTTGTAACCTTTGCCCCCGAGCGTCTGGGTGGTTTATTTAAAGATACCCCAACCTTTATTGAAGCCGGGTACCCCGATATTGTCATGCGTGAGTTCCGCGGCCTTGCAGGCAACGTAGGTATGCCTGAAGAAGCTAAAAAGTACTATGAAGGTCTAGCAAAAGAACTGATGGAAACCAAAGAGTTTAAAGAATATTGTGAAACCCGAAACCTCACCCCCATGTGGATTGGCTTGGATGAGGCCCAAAAATACACCACCGAAGAATCTGAAAAAATTGCTGTTCTTTTTGAAGAAATAAACAAGTAATTTTTATTTGATAAGCAGAAGTGCCGGGCACCTGCCAACATCTGCCAAGCACTTCTGCTCTCTCTTTTAATTCGGCGTGCCGCTCGCCGCCTAAAGCGGCAGCTGTGCAAAAATTGTGCAGTGCTAGAGGAGAAATACTATGAATAAAGTTGCGCCTGCTTTATGTATCGGTATTGGCGGCTACTGGTTTTATATGGGTTTGTTTAAATACCATCTTTGGTTTAACAACGGCCCCGGCGGCGGTCTTTTTGCATGTCTTGCCGGTTTGCTGCTTATGAGCTGCGGCACCATTCTTTTGGTGCGCTTTATCAAACAAAAAGAAGCTTCTGCTTTGGATAAGGATGCTACAGTTTTAATTGCGGCCGCTTTGGTCACTGCCTTCAGCATCCAGTTTATTGGCATGATTCCCGCTTTGGGCTTATTTATTGTATTATGGCTTAAATTACGAGAAAAAATTTCCATCAAAAAGTCCCTTTTGGTAGGCGTTGGCACAGCTCTTTTTCTGCTGGTAATTTTTAATGTTTTGCTTAAAGTTCCTCTCCCCATGGGCATTTTTGACCGTTTTTAATTATCTGCCTCTCGCCTTTACCAAATCACTTTTTATAAGAAAGGATGGAATCAAAATATATGCTTGAAAATATAAACTTGTTATTCTATGGGTTTGAGCAGGTTTTTACAATTTCTAATGTACTGGCTGCCCTTATCGGCTCAATGATTGGCCTTTTTGTTGGTGCCATGCCCGGATTAGGTGCACTTACCGGCATTTCCGTGCTACTTCCCCTTACCTTTGGGCTAAATCCCACTACTGGCATCATCTTGCTGGCTTCTCTTTACTATTCCACCATGTATGGCGGAAGTTTTACTGCCATTCTCATTAACATCCCCGGTGATACCCCCGCTGTAATGACTGCTGTGGACGGATACCCGCTGACTAAAAAAGGATACCCCGGCAAGGCTCTTGCCACCTCTATTTTTGCCTGCTTCTTTGGCGGCAGCGTCGGTATCCTTATTTTAACCGTGGCTGGCCCGCTACTTGCAAAAGTGGGACTAACCCTTGGCTCCCCCGAGCTGGCACTGCTTATTCTTCTTGCCATGACCTCCATTGGCTGGATTATGGGTGATGATATTGCAAGCGGCCTGCTGGGTACCGCCATTGGCTTGATGTTCTCTACCATTGGTGTAGATATGGCCAGCGGACTCAATCGTTTCACCTTTAAAATTCCCAATCTTTTGTCCGGTGTTTCCTTTGTTCCCCTTGTCATTGGCGTATTTGGCTTTGCTCAGGTCATTAATATGATTGTGGAGCCGGACCAGGACAGAAAAACCGATGTAAAGCTTTCTATAAAAGATATGACCCTGACAAAGCAAGAGTTTTTAACCATTTTGCCCATTGCTCTGCGTAACGGCTTATTGGGCACCTTTGTTGGTGTTTTGCCCGGTGCAGGTGGAACCTCGGCTGCATTCATTTCGTACATTTTTGAAAAACGCATCAATAAAAACGGGCATTTAATGGGTACCGGTGTCATCGAAGGTATTGCTGCTCCGGAGTCTGCAAACAATGCGGCTGCGGCAGGTGCTTTTGCACCCATGCTTACCCTGGGCATTCCCGGCAGCGGCACCACTGCTCTTTTGCTAGGTGGTTTGATGATGTGGGGCTTACAGCCCGGTCCACTGCTGTTCACCGATAAACCGGAATTTGTATGGCCTCTCATTTCTTCCTTCTACCTGGGCAATGTTATCTGTATCATCATCAGCTTTGCTTGTATTCCCTTGCTGATGCGTGCAGTGGCGGTTCCCAACGCCATTATGGCACCTATCATCTTTGCTGTTTGTGTTGTGGCAGCATACACCACCAATAACTCCATGTTTGATGTGTATTTTATGATTGGCGTTGGTGTTTTCAGCTATTTCCTGAAAAAAGCAAAAATTCCAACGGCACCGCTGCTCCTGGCCTTTGTACTTTCTCCCATGCTTGAAAAATACGTGCGCCAGTCATTCGATATGAGCAGGGGCAACCCCTCTATTTTCTTCCGCAACTGGATTTGCTGGATGTTTATTGTTTTATTCCTACTCTTCTGTATTGCACCTGCCATAAAATCTGCCATTAACAAAAAAAAGGTGCATCAGGCGACCTGATGTTTTAAGCTATTATGCATTAACGGAGGTACTCACCATGAAATTCACCACACGTGCAGCTCGTTTAAACGGGCCCTATGACATTGAACTGATTGAGCGCGAGCTGATTTGCGGCGAAAACGAAGTAATTGTAAAAAACCATTTAATGGGTATTTGCGGATCGGACAAAAACTTTTATCGCGGATTTATGCCGCCAAAAACTGCCGAATTTCGCCAGGATCCAAAATTTCCTTTTCTTTTGGGACACGAAAGCGGCGGTGAAGTGGTTGCAGTAGGTAACCGCGTCAGCGAGTTTAAGGTTGGAGATAAGGTAATTGCCTTTGGTTGGTGCAACAATTATGCCGATTACTTTAAGGCCGAGCCATTTCAGCTGCAGCATGTTCCCGACGGTCTGGATATGGACACTGCAAGCCTGGGCGAACCCACTGCCTGTGCCATGTACTCCGGTTTGCACAGTGCTGTTCAACTGGGTGATACTGTTGTTGTTATGGGCGGTGGCTTTGCCGGACAAATTATTGCCCAGTGCGCCAAGCTTAAAGGCGCTTACCGCGTCATTATGGTAGATGTGCTGGAAGGAAAGCTTCAGCTTGCCAAAAAAATGGGCTGTGATGTTGTCATTAATTCTACCAAAGAAGACGCACTGAAAATTGTCATGGAGCTGACCAACGGCAACGGTGCTGATGTTGTGGTTGAGTGCGCCGGCTCTGCTGATTCTTACAATATGTGCAGCGCCATGATTAAGCATAACGGCAAATATGTGTTTTACAGCTGGGTCACAACTCCCGTTACGCTGGATATCAGCCGTTGGCATGATGACGGATTGGAATTTATCAATACTTGTCTGGTACACCACACCTGGAGAGAGCGCTATGTCTGGACACCCCATGCTTTGCGCCCCGTTGCACAGGGTATGGTGCAGGTTAAGCCGCTTATTACCCATGAGTTCCCCCTCAGTCAGCTAAAAGAAGCCTTTGAGCTTGCTGACAAGGATGATACAGCAATTAAAATTGTTCTTCGTCCCGACTAATGCTTTTTAATACTCTGCCAAAGAACCTACATAGCTAAAAACTGCCTGCCAACTTCATTAAGTCCGGCAGGCAGTTTTAAAAAAATACTACTCCCCTATTCCATAGCGTTTCATTTTGCGCCACAGTGTTGTACGGTCAATTTTCATAAGCTGGGCAACTCTTAGTTTACTGCCGTTATTCTGCTGAAGCAGCCGGATAATCTGCTCTTTTTCATCCAGCTCTTTTATTTCGGGCAACTCCGTAGATTTTGTACCGGCTGTTTGTCTGTATTGGGGAAGCTTGAGAGCAATCTCCTCAAAATCCATGGTATCTTCATAAAGAATATTTCTTACTACATCGGCGGTAATGGTAGCTCGGGTAGTCAGCACACAAATACGTTCTGCAATGTTTTTTAGCTCCCGCACATTGCCTGCCCAAGGATATTCCGTCAAAAGCTTTGTGGCTTCTGCAGTAATCATAGAAATTGATTTGTTATATTTCTGAGAAAACTCTTTTAAGTAAAGGTAAAACAAATCTTCAATATCACCGGGTCGGCAGCGAAGCGGTGGGATGTAGAGATATAACACATTTAGGCGATACAAAAGGTCCTGGCGAAACAATCCTTTTTCTACTTGATGGCGCAGGTTTCGGTTGGTTGCCGCAATAATGCGCACATCAATGGTTGTTACCTGCTGGCTGCCAATACGCCGCACCTCGTTTTCCTGCAGTACCCGTAGCAGCTTGCTTTGGAATAAAATAGGCACCTCCGAAATCTCATCCAAAAACATGGTGCCGCCATGAGCTGCTTCAAACAAGCCTTCCTTGCCGCCCTTCATTGCACCGGTAAAAGCGCCGTCGGTATATCCAAACAATTCGCTTTCCAGCAAATTTTCCGGCAAGGCAGCGCAGTTTATGGCGATAAAAGGTCCGTCACGCCGCTCGCTGGCATTATGTATGCTTTGTGCAATCAGCTCTTTTCCCGTACCGGACTCGCCAACAATAAGCACCGGGCTGTCTACAGCCGCATAGGTTCTGGCAGTTGCTATCGTCTTTGCAAATTCTGGGCTGCGGTAAACAATATCTTCAAACTTGTATTTTGCCTGTTGCCCTTTTGCTTGAATTTTTTTACGGATAAGTGCCTCATCCCGTCGAATACGCTCAACATTGCGTAAAAATAAAACCAATCCGGCAGAATCCTGGTCTAACGGAATGCAATCTACTGTTACTGTGCGCTGGCCGATATGGTAAACCTCATTTTCCAAAGGAACGCCGCTTTCCAGCACCTGAGACACCTGCAGCTTTGCAAAGGGCAAAACCTTTTCCACCGAAAGGGGAAGCACTGCTTCCTTAAGGTCCAGATATCGTCTGGCCACCTTGTTGCAGGAGACTACCTTTCCGTGCTCCACCGATACTACCCCATCCTGAGAGTAGTCCAAAAGGGTTCTTTGCCGCAGGGTACGGCGTTGCTGCTCCCTGATAAGCTGCACGGTACGAATGGCTTCATCCAGGCTATTGGTAATGGCTGTTTTGTCACTGGTAATTACCAGCTTGTTGTCCGTGGGACCGCAAACATCAAGCACTGTCATACCGCCTATTATGCAGTCACATCCATCTGCTTTTGCTTGTGCCACCACTGCCGGAATATCATCGGAAAAGGTAGCACAATAGGTGCGAACTTCAACGCCTAAAATGCCATTGATATTTTCGGCACCATGTACCATCTCATAGGCACCCACAAAGGCCAGCTTTTTTGCAGAAAAGCGCGTGATGGCGGTTTTTGCAGCCCAAATAACATCATATCCGCTGGTTACCAGCGGAATTGCAGGGATATGGGGATACTTCTCCTTCATTACCTCCATGGTGTAGCCCCGGCAAATGGCAACATCTCCGTTGAGGATACAGCCGTCCAGCTGGTAGCTTGTCAGCATGTGTATGGTAACCTGAATAGGTTCTGGTGCAATGTAGTTTTCTACAACTTCATGCATCACCGGAAGTAAAGCTTCATAGGGGGCAATCATCACTATTTTTATCATGTGCTTTTTCCTCTCCCTGCTGTATTTTCCATTTATATCCAGTATATCTCAGAAAGTTGCAAATACAACAATGCAACAAAAAATATGTTGCACCAATTTACAAGATGCAACACGTTTATTGCATAAATACAAAAAAGCATCTTTTTATGGGTTAAAAAGGTTTAAAAAGATTGTCAATTTTTTGGCATACTTTTTGCTTATTATCTATAGTAAATTAATTTAAAATTCAATTTATAAGGAGTGCATCATCTATGATTTACCACCACCTTTTTACTGACAAAAAAGTATACGCAGCTGTCATTGGTGCAGGGCATTTTTGTGCAGCTATTGTAACCCAACAAGCTTACAACGACTGCATCATCATCCCTCTTATCGCGGATAAAAACCTTGATAACGCAAAGGGCGCTTACCTCAAAGCAGAAATACCCGAAGAGTTGATTGTGTACTGCGATACTGCCGAAGCTGCCCAAAGCGCAATTGAAGAAGGAAAATTTGTTTATACCGACCACACCGAAATCATTATGGATACTCCCATTATTGATATTGTTTGCGAGGGTACCGGCGTGCCTGAGGCAGGTGCACGCAATTGTAAGCTTGCTTTGGAAAAAGGCAAGCATGTTGCCATTGTCAGCAAGGAGATGGATTCGGTCATTGGCCCCATTCTAAACAAAATGGCCAAGGAAAAAGGCCTGGTTTATACCCCTGTGGACGGCGACCAGCATGGCTTGCTGATGCAGATGGTTGAGTGGGCAAAGCTTGTAGGTCTGGAGGTTATCAGCGCAGGCAAGGCCAGAGATGGTGAGTTTATACTGGATGAAGCCAATAAAACCGTAAGCATTGCCTGTGACGGTATCACAGTTCATGAGGACTGTGTTGCCAATATTCCTGATGACATGATGAAATATATGGAAATGATTCCTGAAGGGCATGCGGAAGAATATGTTGCAAAGCGTGGGGAGCTGCTGCATAGTTTGCCCAACGCCGGAGCATTTGACTTGTGTGAGCTGACTATTATGGCCAATTGCACCGGGCTCAAGCCGGCTGTTCCCGATACTTCTAAGGCAACCCTGCGCATTACCGAGCTTCCTGTTGCATACTGTGCCAAAAAAAATGGCGGCATTTACGAAGACGAAGGTATTATCGATGTACATACCAACTTCCGCAGAGCCGATGAAAGCGGTATGGGCGGCGGCGTTTTTATGGTGGTTCGCTGTAACAATGCTTATTCCAATTACATTTTAACCACCAAGGGACAAATTCCCAATTATGACAAGTCTACAGCCGTCATCTACCGGCCCTATCACCTATGCGGCGTAGAGGTTGGCACCACCTTGCTTGCTGCCGGACAACTTGGCATAAGCACCGGTGCCAGATGCTATGTCCCAACTTATGACCTTGTGAAGCGTGCCGAATGTGATATTAAAGCCGGTGAAGTGTTAGGCAATGACCATGACCTGCGCATGACGGCCAGTATTGTTCCTGCTACAAAAATGGCTCCCGCAAGCCCCATTCCTGCCCACATGATTACCGGTAACGTTGCCCGTGTTGACATTAAAGCCGGAGAGACTATTACCTACGATATGATAGCTGCTCCTGCTGATTCTGTCCTTTGGGAGCTTCGCAAGTTGCAGGAAGAAACCGCATTTGAGTCTTTTAAATGATAAGTCCCTACTTTTCATTCATTGGCCATGTGAGTAATTCATTACCCGCGACTTTTAAGGCTTGATGCACCTAGCAAATACCAATCTGTAATTACCATATATACATAGGCAGTTTTGACAAATCATTTCTTTCTTCTTCGCTGTCAAACCACCAAGAGGTTGCTGTATCTACCATTTTTCTTGTATTTTCTTGGTGGTTTGATTGAGCAAAGGAACATTACTTCCAATGGAGGTTAGCGCAATGAAACAAGGCAAGCCTTTGCTTATTGGCTGCGTTGCCGATGATTTTACAGGAGCGGGAGATGCAGCTTCCTTTTTGTCTGCAAATGGGCTAAAAACCTTGCTGACAAATGGGATACCCGCTGACAGCGCAAATTTATCTGGCGATTTTTCTGCTATTGTAATTGCGCTGAAATCTCGCACACAAGAAACATCCCAGGCCATAGCAGATAGTCTGGCCGCATTTGAATGGCTAAAGAATCAAGGGGCGCAAACTCTTTATTTTAATTATTGCTCTACCTTTGATTCTACACCGTCAGGTAATATTGGCCCTGTGGCAGATGCCGTTTTGGAAAAATACGATATTCCCTACACCAATTTGTGTCCGGCACTGCCTGTAAATAAGCGCACTGTGCGTGACGGGATACTGTTTGTGGGTGATATGCCTCTTAGCGAGAGCCACATGAAAGCACACCCCCTTACCCCCATGTGGGACAGCGATATTACCAGATTAATGGCTCCACAGAGTAAATATCCAACCTACAAAATAACTGCCGATCTTTTGCCACAGCCTGAAAAAATAATAAAAATTGTGCAGGAATATTGCCAACATAGCCGCCATTTTTATCTGTGTACAGATTATTTTGAGCCCATCCATGGCAAGCAGATTATGGCTGTCTTTGGAGATCTTCCTTTTCTTACCGGTGGGTCGGGCCTGCTAACTGCTTTTTGCCGGTACAAGGTTTCGGGCGATGCCACAGCACAGCAAATCCCCCATCACAATGTACACGGGGGGCGGCTGCTTATGGCGGGAAGTTGTTCGGTGACAACCCGTGGTCAGGTGCTGCAGTATTTAGAGTCAGGAGGCAAAGGCCTTAAACTCAGCCCGTATCTTTTGAGCATAGGGCAGCAAACGGTAGAAGATGCTTGGAAATTTTTGCTTCAAAACAAAGATGACGATGTGCTTGTATATAGCTCTGGAAGTATGGGAAACATTGAATGCACCTCCAACAATGATGCTGCCGTTTTGGAACAAACCATGGCAACACTGGCAACACGAGCGGTACAAAACGGTTGTACCCGCCTTATTGTTGCGGGGGGTGAAACCTCCGGTGCCGTAACACAAGCCCTGGGTTATACCTCGTTTTCCATTTGTGAAAGTGTTGCCCCCGGTGTCCCGGTAATGGTACCAACACAGAATCCCAACCTGCATTTGGTACTAAAATCAGGCAATTTCGGTCCTCCTGATTTTTTTCTTACTACCTTGGCATAATCTTTCTCTCTTAATTTAAGATATTATAATTTGGGGCTTTAGTGGCAGAGCATAAGCCCCCCAAAATAGCAGCATGATGCAATGGAAGGGAGTGTTGCCATGACATTACAACAAAAAATAGAACAGGCGTTGTGGATTGCTCATTCTATATATGAACGCGGAAAAACTGCCGGGTCTTCTGCCAATCTCAGCTTTCGCCATGAGGATACTATCTATATTACCGCCAGTGGCACCTGCTTTGGCAACCTTTCCTCTGAGGACTTTGCCTGTGTGGATTTGGACGGAAACCTCAAAAGTGTATGCAAGGCCAGCAAAGAATTGGAGCTTCATAGAATCCTTTATTTAAAGGACACTGCTGTTGCAGCTGTTATTCATACTCACAGCACCTATGCTACTGCCTGGTCCTGTCTGTCCAACCTAAATCCTCATCAAGTAATCCCACCTTATACCCCATATTTAAAAATGAAGTTGGGTGAAATTGGGCTTATCCCCTACGGAAAGCCCGGAAGTTTAGAACTGTTTGAGCTTTTTCGAAAAAATATATCCTCCGCCAACGGCTATTTGCTGAAAAACCACGGACCTATCGTAGCTGCCGGCAGCCTTATAGATGCTTATTATGCTCTGGAGGAACTGGAGGAAAGCTCCCGCATTGCATGGCTTCTTCAAGAAAAATCTGCTGACCTTATTGACTAAAAAAGACCTCCTCTTATTTGAGGGGGTCTTTTTTTGCCAAGTTAAAACACATACAACTATTAACCCTCCACATGGTTAGTTTACATTAATGCTTTTTTACCTGCTCCAAAGCGTTCGCTTCCTCAGCATTGCAAAGCAGTACCCACTTTTTGAAGTTAGCGTAGCCATAAAACGATTGATACATGCCCCACTATTCTTCAACTTGCAGCTACCATTGGTTAGGGTCAACCTAATGCAACTGCCATGTTTTGAAAAAACTGCTTAGAAATGACTATGCCAAGGCTAATAATTGCTACTCTGTGCATATTGCTTTGCATATAGAAACTCTACCGCAGTAGATATCCTCGCACAGTTGAGGAAGATTATCTAAATTTACACGATGTGTAATAAGGTCCTCAACCACCAACTTCCCCTGATCCAGCAAATTAACAGTAACCTCCCATTCGTTGACAGGAAAGGAGGAAAACCATGAATTCCAAACCGATATAAGGGTAATTTCTTTGCGAAGCAGCATGCTGTGGCTGATAAGCGATATCTCTGTGTTTTTGTGAGGATTACCCAGCAGTGTGATTGTACCGAGCGGGCTAACACACTGGGCACATTCATTCAGGGCATCTCCTGCACCAGTGCCTTCTATAACGGTATCAGCCAATTTTCCACGGGTTAACTTTTTTATTTCTTCTGCAACGCTGCTTTTTTTGCTGTTGACTGCATGAAACCCACATTTTTCAGCAAATTGAATTTTTTCATCCGAAATATCTACCAATAAAATATTACCGGCACCAAATATAGTTGCCCACCGCGCTGCCAGAATTCCTATGGGGCCTGCACCAAAAATAACAATGTTGCCGCCCATGGGCAACTGACTTTTGCGAATTGCATGCTGTGCAACAGTTGCAGGTTCTGTTAGGGACAATGCTTCCAAAGAGATCGAAGGATTATGAGATTCAACCAAATGCCACGCCGAAGGAATTAAACAATATTCGGCGAAGCCTCCATCACAGCGAGAGCCAAGGTAATTATAATCAGAGCACATGGCATAATTTCCGGTTAAACACGCATCGCATCTGCGGCAGGGTATCAAAGGGAAAAATGCACCTCGTTTACCAATGAAGGAGGAGTCGGCTTCTTCTCCAACAGCTTCAACAACTCCTGAAAATTCATGGCCAATAATGAGCGGATATTGCTGCCGGCTTGTGCCAAGTTTAAAAATACGGGGGATATCAGAGCCGCAAATGCCACAGGCGCCTATTCGAATCAATAACTCCTCACCCCGGGGCTTTGGTATTTCAACATCAATTGTACGAAAATCTCCTATTTTATGTAAAACAGCTGCTTTCATAAGGCTTTTACCCATCGTCTTCCTCCTACACAATAGCCCAACGTAATTGTTCCAAATTAGTAGTAAGCGATTGTGGCGAATAAAAAACACTTGATGAGCCACCGACAAAAATATTTGCACCGGCTTTACGCATAATTTCAGCATTCTGAAAGCTGACGTTTCCATCAACTTCAATTTCTACCTTTGAATAACCACGTTCATCTAAATAATTGCGCAGAGCTGTTATTTTAGGAATTACAGACTGGACAAGCTGCTGCCCGGCATACCCAGGATTTACTGCCATTAATAATACTGCATCCACATCGCTTATCACGTTGTCCAGCATACAAATGGGTGTCCCGGGGTTGAGGGCAACCACCGCTTTGGCACCATAGGAGCGAATTTTTTCCAGTACGCGCTGGATATGCGTGGTACTCTCCCAATGAACCGAAAAATATTCGTTGGGCTGAGGGGCAAACCACTGGATTTTAAGCTCCGGACGCTCAATCATCAAATGAATGTCCAACGGAATTTTTGTAATTTGGCGTATTTGATTACAAAAATCTACCCCAAGGGTGAAATTGGGTACGAACTCCCCATCCATAATGTCCACATGCAACAGGTCAACATCTTGTTGTTCAAACTCGAAGATAGTTTTTGATATGCTAGAGAAATCCAGACACATAAGAGACGGAGATATTTTAGCTTGCATGATTTATCACAACCTTAAATGATAGTTTGCAGCATTTTTATGGATTTGTCATTGATTCACGGCAGAACAAATCTTGTGCTTACAATCTATTTATCACAAGGATATCCTGTATGCAAGTAAACATCTAATAATCGATTTTATATTGCATAAACAATTTTATTTAAGCATCAAAAGTAACCATATATAAGCAAAAATGAGCATATTAATAAATCAATTTTTTCCCTAATATAGTAACCAGCTCAGGCTGTGATGGCTTTGAATCGGTAATCACATAGTCTATTTCATCCAAGGAAAAAGAGTTAAAGAAGAAGTTGACGCCTATCTTTGTGCTGTCACAAAGCAGAATATGTTTTTTAGAATTTTGATAAAAGGCACGCTTTACAGCAACATTATTTCCACTGTATTCGGTGGCACCCGCCTCAGCGGAAAGCCCTGCACAAGAGAAGAAAAATACATCTGCATGAAGCAGCCCAATATTTCTTATTGCCAATGTCCCCGTTAGCTCGTCATAATTGGTTCTTACCTCTCCGCCGCTAGAAACCAGTGTAATGGAGGGTCTTTTATTCAGACAATTAATCAAATTCAGCCCGTTTGAGGCGATTGTAATGGAATAATCAGTACCTAAGGATTCTGCCAATGCACAACAAGAGGAGCTGGAATCGAAAAAATAGGTAGAAGAATTTGATAAAAACTGTTTTGCAAGCTGCGCAATATAAAGCTTTTTATCTAACTCTATCGTGCGTCTTAGGAAAGCTGGTGCATCAAAGGTGCTCCCTTCTTTCATAATGGCTCCGCCGTGAATTCGTCTCAACAGCCCCTTTTTTTCTAGTATATTTAAATCTCTACGGATGGTGGTAGCGCTAGCAAAGACCAACCGACTTAGGTCTTCTACCGTTGCGTTATTTTTCTCTGTCAGTATTTTTATAATTTGCTCATGTCGCTCATTTGACAACATTTTAACACATGCCTTCCCATTGTTTGCTCGTTTGTGTTCATTTAAGATTGCTATTTAATAGAAAAAACACCATATAGTCAATATGTCTCTCAATCAGTTTAAAATCGTTGACAACGCAATTTTAAGGCAGTATAAATTACATTTAACAACACCGCAATTGGCGGACAGCGGATATATATGAAATATTGTGTAGACTCTAATCAAAATCCATACACAAGCGTATTTGTGAATACCCTTGCCGGACAAAACTATTTTTTGAATAGTCAGCTGGTGCCTACTCTTTTAACACAGAACACTTCTGACCAGCGTATCAAAGTTATCATCTAAAATACACAAAACCTCGTCTTCATTTACTTGGAAGGCGAGGTTTTGTTTTTGCTGTTTGACTAAAAGCTTCGGACTATAATAATGCTAAATATATTCCTCGTAATCACTTGTATGTATACTATAAAAGAGGCCGATGGCAAGAGATATAAGTAATCAGAAGAAAATAGGCTGAGACCAGGCGGAATGACCCTGCGCATCTATGCAAACTGCCCGAACATAGGCCTTCCGGCCTTTCAGCTGAAATTCCGCCCTGGTCAAAGGCTCGCCCCTTGCAAAAAAGGACCTGCCTCTGGGCTCATATGTAACAAAATGGATGGAGCGGCAGGGACTGCATGAGAGAGATGCCTTTCCGTCCTCTACGCTGAAGTCGAAGATCTGTGGACCGGAGGAGGCGTAGTAATACCCCGCGTGGAGAGCATCCATGATGGCCTGGGCCGTGCGCGCTTCAGACTTGACCCATACCCAGCCGCCAAAAAGATCATCCGGTGTGTGCACATCGTCACTGGCAGTAGCGAATACCCGTTTACCTTGCTGCAGCAGCAAATCCCAATATACTTCGGCATTGCCGCCGTGGCAGAGATGCTCTGTACCGTTATTGTATACCTCAATGGCGCTAAGACCATCCAGTGCCAGCACCTCCTCCGGATGCATCCGGGACCATACTGGATGAGCCAGCGTTACAAATTGTCCGTCCTTGTGCATCATGTCCACTATCTGCTGGTCCGTGCGTTCCTGCTTGCTGTAGCGGCGGCACTCGTAGTCAGGCTGAGCCTTCCCCACAACACCAATACCTACAAAATGGGCGCACTTATCCGGGCTATACTCAATGTCATGCTCAACGCCGGTAAGCAGTATAATTTCTTCCTCCGGCAAATCATTGTGGTGAACATAAACATTGTGGTCGGTTATAGAAAGAAAGTCATATCCCTTTTCTGCATAAAGGGCCACCAACTTTTCCGGTGCATAGAAACCGTCCGAAACGGTAGAGTGGCTATGAAGGTTTCCCTTTAGCCATAGACCCCCTTCTGGGAAGTTAGATTGTTTCAATATCTGTTCCTCCGGTTATCCGAAAATTGTTGGCAGTAGCGTAGAAATGCCGGGGATGAAGGTCACCAGCATCAAGGCGATTAAGAGAGCCAGGATAAGCTCTTTGCTCTGCTTTAAAAATTCTGGAATTTCTATATGACACAAGTTACAGCACTGGTACATCGTTGCGCCGAAAGGAGGAGTCAATCCGCCGATAGACAGGTTCAGGATAAAGATGATGCCAAAGTGGATGGGATTAATGCCCATCTGCAATGCCACAGGGTACAGCAAAGGTACTGCAATCATCAGTACAGCGGCACCGTCCACCAGCATGCCCATTACTAGCAACAGCATATTCACCAACAGCAGGAACACGATGGGGCTGTCTGTAAGACCCATAATAAGCGTGGTGATGCGCTGGGGTATTTGAGCGTAGGTTAGGTACAGACCAAACACAGTAGCGGATACGATGATGCCGAACACGTTTGTAACGGAAGCAAAAGCCTCCTTGGCCACCACTACCAGATCCCGCAGGCACATTTCTCTGTAAATAAGGAGTCCCACAAGTAAGCACAACAAGCACAGCACCGCACCGCCCTCAGTGGCGGTAACAATGCCGCTACGCAATCCAACAATCAACACAATAATCATAACAACAGCCCAGAAACACTCTATAAAACCATGGAAAATTTCCTTCGGGGAAGCTCTTTTCTCCCGGGTGGGCTTATAGTTATCACGATGAGAAACATAGTTTACAGCCACCATCAATACAATGCACATCAGGATACCGGGCAGGTAGCCTGCCATAAACATATCCAGCACAGAGTTCTCGGTGATGGAGGCATAGAGTATCAGCATCACTCCGGGAGGAATCATGGGAGAGATGAGCGCCGAAGCCGCAGTGACGCCTACAGAGAAGCCCCGGTTAAAGCCACGCTCCTCCATCTCAGGCACCAGCATTTTGCACTGCATGGCAGCGTCAGCGTTGGAAGACCCGCACAGTCCACCCATCAAGGTAGACAACAGTACGTTTACCTGGGCAAGTCCGCCCCACATGTGGCCCACCAACAGGTCTGCAAATTTCATCATTCGCCGAGTTATGCCGGTATAGTTCATCAGCAGCCCCGCAGTGATAAAGAAGGGTATGGCCATAAGGTTCATGTTCAAGCCGCCTGAGACCATCTTGGACAGAACCACGTTCAGCGGCATCTCAGGCGCAATATATGCAAAAAAGAAAACCGCACTGGCGATAAACGACATGCTAACAGGGATGCGAAATGCCAAAAGCACGAAAACCAGAATCAATGGTATCCAAATTTCTATACCGCTCATACTGCTGTTTTCCCCTTTCCGTCAGTTTTTTTAATAAAACGGATTAAGCGGCCTATCAATGTGCAGAAGCTGCGAACCGCACCGCTAAAGTAGCCAAATGCAATGCTAGCAAAACCTATCGCCAGAGGAATCTTGGTGCCGGCAACATACCTTGTCATATTAGTGGAACAGAGCCGGTAGCCCCAGTACACCATATATACAGAAAAGCCGCAGATTAGAATGTCTCTTAAAATGTCAAAGAAAATCCTGGCCCTGGGGCTAATTTTATTTACAATGAACTTCACGTCAACATGGGAGTCTTTCTTATACATATAACCGAAAAATCCATAGCCGATCCACACGTAGGCCAGCAGAGCGATGGACTCCAGGTTAAGGGAATACTTGTTAAGGAAGCTACGGTTTACAATATTTAAAATAACGGGAACAATTGTCAGCACAATAGCAAGGCACCCGAGCAGTTCCTCAAATCTACCGTCCCTGAAGTAATCAATTATTTTTTTCATAGCAATTTCTCCTCATCATGTTAAATTATGCAGCCTGATGATGGAAAGAGTCCGGAGAGGGCCGACCCTCTCCGGACTCTGCCTTTCAATCAATATAATCTGAGAGCTAATGAACCTATGATTGATTAGTTCTTGGCACGAATCTCTTCCAGTACGTCAAGCAGCTCCTGACCAATGCTATACTTGAGAACCAAATCACCGGCCATCTCCATGTAAGCCTCGCGGTCTGCCTCAAAGAATTCTACGCCGGCAGCTTCCATCTCTTTACGCATACGGTCTTCGTTTTCAACGGAATACTGGTTGTAGCGCAGGCCGGCTGCATTCAGCTCTTCCTCGATAATGACGCGGTATTCTTCGGGTACAGTATTCCACCAGGTAGAGCTACAGAACAGAGCATCCGCCAAAGGCTGCTGAGCAAGGAGAGTGATTTTATCGACCAGCTCATAGCTCTTGGTGCTGTAAATAAGGCTGATGGACTGATCCAGAGCGTTGATGGTGCCTGCGGACAGTGCACTCAGCTGTTCAGATGCAGCCATACCCATGGGGGATGCGCCGATAGCGGAAAAACACTCCAAATAAGTGGTAGAAGCAGGAACACGGAGCTTCAAGCCCTTGATGTCTGCGGGTTTAACATAAGCCTGTTTGCCGATAACATGACGCATACCGCCAACAAATGCACAGTTGATGGGGTGAACATTGACCTTATCCATCTCAGCAACGATATTCTGGAACAACTCAGTGTTCATGACTTCCAAAAACTCCTCGCCGGTCTCAAAAACAAAACCGCACTGGAGTGCGCTTGCATCATAATACATGTCTTCCCACTGACTGTATGCTGCCATCAGCATCAGGGGCGCGTTACTCATAACTGCCTCAATGCCGTCAGCCATGTTGCCAAAGGTGTTGTTGGGAAACAGGTTCACAGTGACAGCGCCGTTGGTGCGCTCGTTGATCTTCTTTGCTGCGTTGTTCAACTCAACGCTGACCTGATCCAGCTCGGTGTAGGAGTGGGAAATGCTGAAGGTGACGGGCTCTGCCGTTGTAGTAGCAGGAGCTTCCTTAGAGGAAGCATCGGCTGCGGGTACTTCGGGGGTAGCGGGAGTGCTGGTGGAGGAGGCGCTGCAAGCACACAGTGCGAACACCATGACAGCGGCAAGGAGAGAAGCAATGAGTTTTTTCATGTTTTTTCTACCTTTCATCCTGAATTTCTTCCTCAATTTTGTTGCTTACTTACTTGTCAATTGTAAATGACCATGGTTCCATCTTGTTTACACGTTGGTCGTAAACTGACCATGACTCAATTATATTGTTTGCCTTCTTCTTTTGCAAACGTAATGTATTTTGCATTTTCGGCTAAGAATCCGCCTTAATTCGTTGAAAATTTTACTAATTTAATTAACAAAGAAAGCAGTGCGTCTGCTTATATTCCGCTGCAAACGCACTGCTTTTTGCCTAATTTATCTATTATTTGTTTAATATTTGTGTATTATCTACATTGATTTTAGAAATTATTAGGTTTTGTAATTTTACTAATCTTCCTTATCCCGGTTCAATCGTATTAAAAAATTACTAAATTTTACTTTACAATTTTTTACTAATCTTCTTTTTCATCGTTTTATCCGATTCTCTGTGTGGCCATTTGTGCAGATTGCTAGGATTTTTGCCCTGCTTAATGATTTGCAACTACCACTTTTACCAGTTGAGAATTATTGATATTAGTCGCAGTCCAATATCAATTGGCCATGTGGCTTTTCCACAGCCATTAAAATCTAAATACACCTGCCAAGGCGAATGTGTAATAGATAATCCGCAGGACTATTTATTTTAGGCTGGCTTTACCTTTCCTGGGGCCGCTGGTCTTTCTGACAATTAGTTTTGGGTAATATTCTATCTGGGTAGTGCCCTCCGGGTTTTCCTCCATGTCATCAAAAAAGTTTGTATGCTCCAGCTTACGTACCAAAAACTCTATCGCCTCCTGACCCGACTGGATGGGATAGCTATCTACCGTGGTTAAAGAGATGCCGCGGTAATGGGAAGCGCTGGTGTTATCGCAGCCACATACAGAGTAGTCCTCCGGCACCTTTTTTCCGGCATCGATGATGGCGTCCATCGCCCCAATGGCTATCATATCGTTTAGCCCTACAGCCGCTGTAAAATCAACGTTTCTCTCAATTAGCTGCTTTGTTAGCAGATAACCCAGCTCGTAGCCGTCAGGTGAAGTGCGGGACTTTGGCAGTAACAGCTGAGGTGTGCATACCATCACGCTCTTCTCCGGGTCATATCCTGCCGCCCTGTAGACCGATCGTAGGCCCTCTAGTCGACGGACACGCATCACCTGCTTTGTCTCAAAATCCAGGCAGAGATACACTATCTTCTCATGCCCAAGGCTCAGCAGATGCTTGCCGATTACCGAACCAACTCTTAGGCCGTCAATGGCCAGGTTGTTCTCATTGTCGTAAACATCCTTATCATAGATATGGATGACCGGCTTTGCCGCTTCAAGCTGCGCCATATGCATACTGTTCTCCGGCGGATAGTAAAAGATTACCCCCGCAAAGGAAAAACTGGTGCATATATGGATTATACGGGCCTCCTGGGTGCGTTCTCTCAGCGTCTCAAACACCAGCAGCGAGTATCCCAGATC
>JAEYXR010000040.1 GCA_023431215.1 Bacillota bacterium | reverse complement strand
GAGTAAACGGTGTGGGTAAAACCACCACCATTGGAAAACTGACTCATTATTTAAAAGGTCAAGGCAACTCGGTGCTGATGGGCGCTGCCGATACTTTTCGAGCCGCTGCCGCAGAACAGCTGGAGATTTGGGCACAGCGCAACAGCTGCCATATTGTCAAACACGCTGAAGGGTCTGACCCTGCAGCAGTGGTGTTTGATACAATAAATGCAGGTAAAGCCAGAGGTGTTGATGTAATCCTTTGTGATACGGCTGGCAGACTGCATAACAAAAAGAATTTAATGGACGAGTTGGAAAAAATAGGGCGGGTTATCAGCAGAGAAGCGCCTGACAGCACCAAGGAAGTTCTGTTGGTTCTTGATGCAACTACCGGTCAAAACGGCTTAAATCAAGCCAGAGAATTTGCACTGGCGTGCGGTGTAACGGGTATAGTACTAACCAAGCTTGACGGTACTGCCAAGGGTGGTGTGGTGATTGGTATTCGTGATCAATTGGGATTGCCAATCAAGTTTGTTGGTGTTGGGGAACAAATTGATGACCTAAAGCCATTTTCCGCTTTGGACTATGCCAATGCACTGCTGTTTGACGATGAGGAGTAAGCCTGTTTTATGAAAATAATTGTAGCTACCCGCAACAAGGGTAAATTGGTGGAGTTTGAAAGAATCCTTTCCCCCATGGGTTTTGAGGTAGTGGGGCAAGAGGAAATTTGTCCCGGTATCGAGGTAAAAGAAGACGGTGAAACCTTTGCCGAAAACGCTTTTAAAAAGGCACATTCCATTTTTTTATTAACCGGTCTGCCTACCATAGCGGATGATTCAGGACTTTGTGTGGATGCATTAAACGGGGAACCGGGGGTTTATTCTGCACGTTATGCCGGAGAACCCCACAGTGACCAAGCCTGTAACCGTAAGCTATTGCACAACCTGCAGGATGTTCCTGTTCATAAGCGAACAGCGCAGTTTATTTCCGCGATTTGCTGTGTATTTGCAGAAGACGATATGGTTGCCTGTGAAGGAAGTTGTGAAGGTATTATTGGATTTGAACCCGTTGGAGATGGCGGTTTTGGATATGATCCTTTGTTTTTGGTGGGAGAAAAAAGTTTTTCCCAGCTGAGCGGGGAAGAGAAGGATGCTGTCAGCCACAGAGGAAAGGCTCTAAGAGTCTTTGCTCAATTGATGAAAAGGAGAACAAATTGTTGTTAACTTCAAAAAACAGAGCGAAGCTCAAGAGTATTGCAAATACCATTGATACCATTCTGCAGGTGGGAAAAGGAGGCGTAAGCTCCACTTTAATTACCCAAGTAGACGATGCCTTGGAGGCACGCGAAATCATTAAACTTTCGGTGCTGGAAACCTGCCCGGAGCCTGCAAAGGAAATTGCCGTGCAGCTGGCGGAAAGCACCAATTCTCAGGTGGTACAGGTAATTGGACGCAAGGTGGTTTTGTACCGTGCCAATAGCAAAAAGCCGGTAATTGTATTGGACTAAAGGAGACGGGATGCCATGACATCACCGCTGATACTATACGGCGGCACCTTTAATCCCATCCATCGCGGCCATATTGGAATTTGCAGGACAGTCCATGAGAAATTCCCCGACGGAGAAATAATTCTGATGCCTACTGCAATTCCTCCTCATAAGGAAAACCGGGATGTGATAGATGGGCAGCATCGTTATGCTATGTGTAAAATTGCTGCAACGGGTTTGCCGTACATCCGGGTCAGTGATTATGAACTGGGCTTAGGTGGAAAAAGTTATACCATAGAAACCCTTTGCTATCTAAAAGCTAAATTTCCTAACCGGCCACTCTATCTACTCATTGGAACCGATATGTTTTTAACCTTTCGTGAGTGGCGCAGCTGGCAGAAAATTGGTGAGTTAGCAATACTGTTGGTAGCTTCTCGTGAGGATAATGATACAGAAAGCTTGCGGCAGATGCAGTTCAGCTTAAAAACAGATGGTGTATCGTCCATCTTATTGCAAAATAATGCTGATGTGGTTTCTTCAACTGATATTCGGCAAGAGCTGAAAGCAGAAGGGAAAAGCGTTGCATTGCCACAAGAAGTACAGCAATATATTTTGGAGCATGAGCTATATAGCACTAGATGGAATGATAACTGCCTTGAGTACCTGCGGAAGATTGCAAAATCTATGACCACGGACGACCGCTTTTTTCATACCATAGCAGTAGAGCAGGAGGCTGCAAAGCTGGCTGTACAATATGGAGCTGACCCTCAAAAGGCGGCTGCCTGCGGCATCTTACATGATGTCTGTAAAAACATGCCCTTTGACCTTATGTTGCAACTGGTGGCGGATTCTGGTATAATTACCGATATTCCGTTTAAGTGTCAACCTCAGCTTTTGCATGGCTATGCCGGTTCGGTATATATGCAGTCAAAGCTGAAAATTGATGATGAGGACATGATTGCTGCAGTGAGATATCACACTACCGCCCGTGCGGGAATGTCCAAGTTGGAAAAAATTATTTATTTAGCCGATTTAACTTCTGCTGATAGAAACTATCCGGATGTACAGATACTTCGGGATATTACGTTGCGTTCGCTGGAGGAAGGAATGAAATATTCCTTGAGGTATATTGTTTGCCGTCTGGTCAAAGACGGTAATTACCTCTGTAAAGATACAGCGGCAGCATACAACCATTATTTTGGATATACCGATAATTCGAATATATAAAACTGGGAGGAAACCGAATGAGCCATCATTTTTCTTCGGAAGAGCTGGTCAAAGAAATTGTTAAGGTGTTGGACAATAAAAAAGCCATTGATATAACTGCCATCAAAATTAAGGATCTTAGCACCATAGGTGACTACTTTGTAGTTGCCTCCGGCAGCAACTTAAGCCAGGTACGTGCTTTGGCAGAAGCTGTGGATGAAAAGCTATCTTCATTAGGTGTGGAACCAAAGAGAATAGAAGGCTATCAGTCCTGTCTTTGGGTACTGATGGATTACTATGATGTGGTTGTGCATATTTTCAATCATGAGACCAGAGAATTTTACAGCCTTGAACGGCTGTGGGCAGATGCACCTAAACTGGACATCTCCGGCCTTTTGACCAAGGAATAAGAAAATTTTTAAGAGGGTGATCTTTTTGAAATACGATTATAAGGAGATAGAAAAGAAGTGGCAGGATCGATGGGATGCCGAAAATGCTTTTGCTGCTACTACCGACTACTCCAAGCCGAAATACTATGCACTGGTGGAGTTTCCTTATCCTTCGGGCGCAGGTCTGCATGTAGGCCATCCCCGTTCCTACACCGCGTTGGATATTGTTGCCAGAAAGCGTCGTTTGGAAGGCTACAATGTGTTGTACCCTATGGGTTGGGATGCCTTTGGTCTGCCTACCGAGAACTATGCTATTAAAAATCATATTCACCCGGAAAAGGTTACCCATGATAACGTGGCCCGTTTTAAGAGTCAGCTGAAGGCTCTGGGGCTTTCCTTTGACTGGAACCGTGAAATCAATACCACTGACCCCAATTATTATAAGTGGACCCAGTGGATTTTTCTGCAGCTCTTTAAAAAAGGCCTGGCCTACAAAAAAGAGATGGCGGTTAACTGGTGTACCTCCTGTAAGTGTGTTCTTGCCAATGAGGAGGTTGTGGGCGGCGTCTGCGAGCGGTGCGGAAGTGACGTTGTCCGCAAGGTAAAAAGCCAGTGGATGCTGAAAATTACAGAGTATGCCCAGCGCCTGATTGATGATTTGGATGAAGTTAATTATATTGACCGCGTGAAGGCCTCTCAAATTCATTGGATTGGCCGTTCTACCGGTGCCGAGGTTACCTTTGGAACCACAGCAGGAGATGAGCTGGTGGTGTATACCACCCGTCCCGACACCCTGTTTGGTGCCACATACATGGTTATTTCTCCTGAGCACCCCTATATTGAGCAGTGGGCCGATAAAATTGCCAATATGCAAGAGGTTCAAGCTTATCAAGAGGCTTCCTCCAAAAAATCTGACTTTGAACGTACCGAAATGGCAAAGGATAAGACCGGAGTATGTCTTGATGGCGTACGTGGCATTAACCCTGTCAACGGCAAAGAAATTCCTATTTTTATTTCTGACTATGTACTCATGAGCTACGGTACAGGTGCCATTATGGCTGTTCCTGCTCATGATACCCGCGACTGGGAGTTTGCCAAAAAATTCGGTCTGCCGATTATTGAAGTCGTTCAGGGCGGCAATGTGCAGGAAGAAGCGTTTACCGACTGCGCGACCGGTATAATGG
>JAEYXR010000017.1 GCA_023431215.1 Bacillota bacterium | reverse complement strand
AGGTATTGGAGCGCACTTCTTTCATATCAACGGTCATTTTGCTGACCTTGCTTACGCTTTCTTCTTTAGAAGGCTTTTCACGAAGCATCTTAAATACTTCGGGGAAGGAGAACAAACCGATGAGGATGGGAACAACGTCAACGCCGCCGGTGAGCTGGTAGAAGCCGGCAGTAAAGCGGGGGAAACCCAAAATGGGGTCCTGACCCACTGTGGCAATGAGCAGGCTGATAAAGCCAACCAGCAGACCCTTGAGCATGTTATCCATAGAGAGCATGCAAACGACGCTCAGACCAAAGATGGCAATCATCATCTGCTCGGGAGCGCCCACCTTCATGGCGATGATGGCCAGCATGGGTGCGCCAATCAGTAGTGCCAAGGCGCTGAGAACACCGCCCAAAGAGGAGGCAAAGGTGGCCATGGCCAGTGCGCGTCCGGACTCACCGCGGTTGGTCAGCGAACGGCCCTCCATGGCGGTGGGCACAGAGGCGGGAGTGCCGGGAATACCGATGAGGATACCGGGGATAGAACCGCCGTAAACACCGCCGCAGTAGATACCTGCCAAAAGCAGAAGGGCAGCTTCTGGCTCCATAACATAAGAAAAAGGGACAAAAACAGCGACGCCCATGGTGGCAGAAAAGCCGGGCAGTGCGCCAAACAAAACGCCGATAAACAAACCGCCAAAACAAATCAGCAGATTCATCGGCTGAAATACATTCATTACGCCAAGTAAAATATTTTCCATATTATCATGCTCCTTTTATGCTCAATTGCCATTACAGATAAAAAGTAATGAAAGTTCCGCGTGGTAGGGTAATAGACAGAAGCTTTGTAAACAGAAAATACATACTTAAAGTCAGTCCCAGGGGAAGCAATGTAAGGATACGCCAGTCGCGAATTTTGAGGAACAGCAGCGACAGAGCAACAAAAAGCAGAGTAGAAAGCAGATAGCCGATTTTATCCAGCAAAAACAAATAAGCTGCAATCAGCAGGATATACTCAAGAATATACAAAAACTCTTTGCCAAAGCCGGGCTCGGCAGTGGTAAGGTCAGCACGGTATTTTTTTACCGACTTTATCATCAGTGCTGCAGTAAGCAGCATACTGCAAATAATCAAAAATAGTGGATAACCTCTGGCATCGCTGGAAACCTTTCCGATTTGTGCAATAAATGCACCCAAAAAGGCAAAAACGCCCAGCGAGATAAAAATATCGAACATTGGCTTGTTTATGCGCATAATTTACCCTCCAATGGCACATAAAATGGGACGCGGCCTGTTGTTTTGTGCCGCGTCCCGTTGTTATGGATAGCGGTGCTTACTTCACGCCGCCTTCTTCTATCATTTTCTTATAGGATGCGTGGTTTTCCAAATAGAACTTGTTCAAATCTTCACCCATACGGAACTCGGTCATAACGCCGGCAGCTTTTGCCTCAGCCTGATACTCGGGGTTTTCCCAAGCAGCTTTGAAAGCAGCAGCCAAAACGTCAATTACTTCCTGAGGAGTGCCGGCAGGAGCAACCAGTGCACGCCACATGGTGTGGGTGAAATCCATGCCCTGCTCTTTGATGGTGGGAATGTCTTTTACAACATCAAAACGCTCACCACTGGTGATTGCAATGGGGACAACGTTGCCTGCTTCAATCTGGGGGATAGCTTCGGAAACAAAGGGGACAGCAATGTCGCAGTCGCCGCTGGCAACAGAGGTGATAGCTTCAGAACCGCTCTGGTATACCATACGCTTAAACTGAACGCCTGCAGTCTGCTCCAAAGAGATACGCAGGAAGTCATGGCTTGTCCATGCGCCGCCCAGGGAGAAGGTCAGAGAGCCGGGCTTTTCTTTTGCCTTGGCAACAAGCTCTTCCATGGTGGTGATGCCGGACTTTTTGCTGGCAACAATGATATGGGGGTCAGCAGAGTACTCCATGATGGGAACAAAAGACTCTTCGTTATACTTAATACCCTCAAACAGCAGGCTGTCGTTGGAGTTGGTGCTTGCAAAGTAACCAATTTTGTAGCCGTCGGGGGTTGCACCTGCCAGCTGGGTAAGGCCCACGGTGCCGCTGCCGCCGGTAACGTTCTGGATAACAATCTTCTGGCCCAGTGCTTCTTCAGCATACTTGGCAAGAGTGCGGACGGAGATATCGGCGCCGCCGCCTGCTCCAAAGGGAACAATGATTTCAACAACCTTATTGGGGAAGTTGGAACCTGTTGCAGCAGAAGAACCGTTGGAGGAAGGTGCGGAGCTGGAAGAAGAGGAAGAACCGGAAGAACAGGCTACCATAGAAAGTGAAAGCAATGCAGCCAGAGATGCAGATACAATACGACGGATAGACATAAATGAAACACTCCTTATCTTGTTGTATGAGCTTTGGGTTTTACCCTTGTTGCCTATATAATAAGCAAATGCCGTGCCATTTTGTGTGTTAATGGCAAACCGGGCTGTTTTTTGTCAAAGCTTCATAGTTGGCTGGCTTTGTAATTGACGAATGTTACAATACTTTAGGAATTGATATTAAAATGAAATGTATTCCTGCACCTCGTTCCTTGCAATAATAAAATACTTATTGCAATTGAAATTGCAATAATGCAATATCGCCAGAGCGTTATATCAAAGCTCTGGCGACTTTTTATACCATATGTTGCTTAAATCATAGTGTTAAAAGCCCTGGTAAAGGTTACAGCAATCCATATTTTTTCATTTTACGCCATAAAGTGCTTGGGTCCATCTTTAAAGCTGCTGAGGCTTTTTTGCGATTATTGCCGCAAAGCTGCAATGTTTGAAGAATCAGTTCCCGTTCGGTTTGTGCAAGAGCATGGTTAGCTCCGCCCTCGGGTGTTAGGGCAGACTGTTTTTGGACAGGGGAGGATTGTTGAATGCCCAGTGCATTGGCTACCTCGGTTGCAGATGCTGAGGCTTTGGTACAAAGTACACAAATACGTTCGCAAAAATTGTGAATCTCACGGACGTTACCCGGCCAGTCATACAGGGATGCAATCTCCATTGCAGCAGGCTCAAGGCGTTCCAGAGAACAACCGGTTTTTTGACGCTCTCTTCCAATAAAGTAGTCGATGAGGCAGGGAATATCGGCACGCCGCTGCCGCATGGGGGGGATACACAGCCTCAGCACATCCAGGCGGTAAAGCAGATCCTGGCGAAAATGGCCAAGACGTACCTCCTCCTGCAAATCTTTATTGGTGGCGGCAATTACCCGTACGTCAATGGGGATAACTGTATCATGCCCAAGACGGATGATTTCTCTCTCTTGAAGTACGCGAAGCAGCCGTCCCTGCAATCTGGCAGAGATATCACCGATTTCATCCAAAAAGATGGTGCCGCGGTGGGCAATTTCAAAAAGACCCATTTTACCGCCCTTGACAGCACCTGTAAAAGCACCCTCCACATAACCGAACAATTCACTTTCCAACAGTTCCTCCGGCAGGGCGGCGCAGTTGATAGCCACAAAAGGCTCGCTTCTGCGGCGGCTGGCACTATGAACCGACTGTGCAAACAACTCTTTGCCAACACCGGTTTCTCCCAAAATCAGCAGGTTGGAATCGGATTTGGAAAAATGGGTGGCAATGCGAATGACTTCATGGGTTGCCGGGTCGGCGCAGCGAATGTTTTCAAAAGAATATTTGGCCACAAACCCCTTTTTATAAATGCGTTTGCGGATTTTTCCCTCGTCCTCCTGAATTTGAGTGATGTTTTGAAAGGTGAGAACACATCCGGCGCTCCGTTCCATATCCTCAATGGGGACACAGTTCACCAGTAAGGAGACATTGCCTACGCGGTGCATCTCCGATAAAATTTTTTCGCCCTTGTCTATGACATCTCTAAAACGAATGGCAGGAAAATAGCCGCTGATTTGTTTGCCCAAAAGTCCGTCTCCATTGGGGTCCAACAACGACAGGCTGGAGCGGTTGGCCAGTGTAATCATACCCTCAGGGTCGGTAGATAAGATACCCTGAAAGGAATAGTTCATAATATTGGCTATCTGGCTGCTTTTCTGCTGCTCACGGCGGGCAATATTTACCGTTTTAATGGCATCTTCAATGGCATTGTTAATGGCTTCTTTGCCTGATTCTATAATAGCGCCGGGCACACCAAGCTTAGTAGCAAGGGCAACGGTGGAACAGCCGCCCACCAAAGCCTCGGCACCCTCGTCGATGGCTTGCTTTACCAAAGCTTCCAGCTCAAGCTCATTTTCAGTAGTGTAGCTGACGATTTTAATGTCACGGTAAACGGTGCGGATACTTTCTGAACCGTATACCATATTAAAGGCACCCACAATGGCTATTTTTTTACAAGGGTGCTGACGCAAACAGCGATCCACTGCGGCAATAACATCATAACCTGTGGTTTTAAGCTCTGCATAAGGAATACCCATGCGATTTAGGGTAAGCGCTGTAAATCCCCGGGAGATGATGGCGTCAGCGTGCAGCGCACTTTCCAAAGTGTTGTTAAAATAGTCTGCCATAACCTCATGGGTAATTTGATTATGGTCGCTGCGCTCGGCAAACACCTGCTCAATGGTGCTGCACAGCTCTTTATAGGGGGCAAGAAATACCAGATGAATGATGGCAATCTCCTCCTTTTACAAAACTAATCAAGTTACATTCTATTCTCCGCAGACAAAAAAAGCAATTTTGCCCATGCAATTATAAGATTTAGCGGTATACTTGTCCATATTGGTATCATAACTGATTTTGACTATGATATGATGTGTAAGTTTCAGCTAAATTGTAAATAAAAAGAACGAAATATACTAATAGTATAAAATACTCTGAAATTGCCGATTTTTCAAAAAAATAATTTACATTTGGTAAAATATTAAAGCAAAAAAGACTCCAAGCCATGATGAAAACGCAATCATGCTTGGGGTCTTTTTATACTACATCACATTGATAAATTTCTGCCGTTTTGTGCCGCTGTGTGGGCATACCAGTGTGCGCTATCCTTTAAAATGCGGTGCTGGCTGGGGTAGTCAACATAGACAAGCCCAAACCGCTCGTTGTAGCCGTTGTGCCATTCAAAATTATCGGTAAAGCTCCAGTGAAAATATCCGCGCACATCAACCCCATTTTCTACGGCTTGCTTTAACTCTAACAGATAACGGTGCAAAAAATCGATGCGGTCAGGGTCATGGACACAGCCGTCTAAATAAAGTTTGTCATTACAGCTCAGGCCGTTTTCAGTAATATAAATAGGAAGCTGATAGCGTTGGTATATAACCTCAACACCAAAGCCCAGCACTTGAGGAGTGATAGGCCATTTAAGAGCAGTACGCGGAAAACCCTCGTATTTGGGTAGCAATTCAGGTTTACCTGCAGAGTCTAACGATACCTCGTGGCCGTTATAGATGTTCAGGCCGATAAAATCGGGTAGCTGATGGATGGTTATTAAATCCTCCCGAGAAACAGAAGCGATGCACTGCTCCAGCAGCGTATCCTCACACTTGGGGTAATGGCCAAAGCATAGAGGGTCTAAAAACATATGGTGGCTAAAGCTCCAGGTATTCCGGTTAGGCGGGGCAAAGGTCATTTGCTTTGCGGCGGCTGCATCTGCCTTGGTGTGGTTTTGAGGATAACATAAATGCCCGGTAGATGCCACACCCACCAGTGCTTGTGGGTCGGTACTGCGAATAGCTTGGGCGGCAAGCCCGTGTGCCAGCAAAAGATTATGCCAACAGGTAAACTGGTGCTTTAGAGGTAACGTTTTGCCCGGAGCATGGATGCCGCTGCCGTAGCCCAGCATAACGGCGCATTGAGGTTCGTTGAGGGTCATGTAGAAAGATACCTGTCCCCGAAAGCGCTGGGCCACCGCCTGGGCAAGAACACCAAAGCGATGTGCAGTTGCACGGCTTTGCCAGCCACCCCGATCCTCCAGGGCTTGGGGTAAATCCCAATGATACAGGGTGACATAAGGGGTAATTCCGTGTTGCCTGCAACAATCCAGTACCTGCTGATAGTAAGCAAAGCCCTCTTGGTTAAAGTCCCCCTGACCCTGGGGGTCCAGCCTGGCCCAGCTTAGGCTGAAGCGGTAATGGCGGATACCCAAGGAAGCCATGAGGGCAATATCCTGTGGGTAGCGATGATATCCATCACAGGCCATATCTCCTGTGTGGCCGTCAAAGGTTTTGCCGGGCGTGTGGCTAAAGGTGTCCCAAATGGAAGGGCCTCTGCCGCCGTCTGCTGCGCCCCCCTCTATTTGGTAGGCAGCCGATGCCACCCCCCAGATAAAATCATCAGGAAAGCTCATACTCTATCCCTCCACGCTGCCCATGGTGACAATAACGTTGACGGTGCTTCCGGGTTGTGCAACCGGCAAAAGGTTACCTGCCAGGGGAATACCGTTTGCGCTGATAGCTACAACACCCTTCTGCACGCCCGCACTGTTGTCTACAGTAATATGGTACACTGCTTCACGATAGCGGCGGCTTACAGTGAAGCCGGTAAAATCTCCGGGGATACAGGGGTCGATACAAAGGCCCTGCAAGGTGGGTTTTATGCCTAAAATGTACTGGGTAACATTGGCAAAGGTCCAGGCGGCGGTGCCGGTAAGCCAGCTGTTTTTGGCTTCGCCAAAGGTGTCGGCATCCTTTCCAGCTATCATCTGGCTGTATACATAAGGCTCGGTGCGGTGAATGTCGCTGATTTCCTCCAGATAAGCAGGGCAGGTCTTGCGGTAAACCTCAAAGGCACGGTCGCCGTGCCCAAGAACTGTTTCAGCGCAGGAGATCCAGGGGTTGTTGTGGCAAAAGATGCCAGCATTTTCCTTATAGCCCGGGGGATAGGAACTGATTTCGCCTAAATTGAGGCGATAGGTGGTGTAGGCAGGCTGCAGCATTACAATGCCATATTTTGTCTCCAGACGATGCTGTACGCTTTGCAGCGCCTGGTGTGCGTATCCGTTTTCTACGCCGATTTCTGCCATAACACACATACCCTGGGGTTCAATGTAAATTTGGCCTTCGTCACACAGGCGGCTGCCCACGGGCTGCTCAAAGGCATCATAGGCACGCCTAAACCATGCGCCATCCCAACCTGCTGTCAATACGGCATCGGCCATTTTGGCCACGTCAGCCCGCACGTCTTCAGCCTCTTTTGTCAGTCCCAGAGCCTCACAAATGTCGGCATACTCTTTGCCATATTTTACATACATGCCGGCAATAAAAATACTTTCTGCCTTGCCGCTTTCAAAATTGGCGCAGGTTTGAAAGCTTTCACCCGGTTCCTTAGAGAAACAGTTGAGGTTGAGACAATCGTTCCAGTCTGCCCTGCCGATAAGAGGCAAGCCGTGAGGCCCCAGGTGGGTGGTAATGTACAAAAGGCTGCGGCGCAGGTGTTCCAGCAGGGGCTGCGCACTGTTTTCGTCGTTATCAAAGGGCACAGATTCATTTAAAATGCTGAAATCTCCTGTTTCCTTAAGGTACGCAGAGGTGCCTGCAATCAGCCACAAGGGGTCGTCGTTAAAGCCACTTCCCACGTCTAAATTGCCCTTTTTGGTCAGAGGCTGGTATTGGTGGTAGGCGCTGCCATCCTCAAACTGGGTGGCAGCAATATCTAAGATGCGCTGGCGGGCGCGCTGGGGAATCAGGTGTACAAAGCCCAGCAAATCTTGGCAGCTGTCCCGAAAACCCATACCGCGCCCCATGCCGCTTTCAAAGTAACTGGCACTGCGGCTGAGATTAAAAGTGACCATGCACTGGTATTGGTTCCAGATGTTTACCATGCGGTTGAGCTTCTGGTCGGGAGATTTTACGGAAAAGCGGGAAATCAGATTTTTCCAATATACACCAAGCCGTAAAAATGCAGCGGTAACCTGCTCGTCTGTGGCATAACGGCTGAGAAGCTGTTTTGCCCGGGTTTTATTGATGATGCCGGGGGCTTCCCATTTGTCTTCGACGGGGTTTTGTATGTAGCCAAGGACAAAAATAATGCTTCGTTTTTCTCCTGGTGCCAGTGTAATGTTGATTTGATGCACGCCTACAGGTGTCCAGCCGTGGGCGATGCTGTTTTGGCAGCTTCCATCTTCTACTGTGACAGGGTTGGCAAAGCCTCTGTACGGGCCACAAAAGGAGTCCCGAGAGGTCTCAAAGCCGTCAATGGGGCAATTGGCCGCAAAAACAGCATAATGGTCGCGGCGCTCCCGATATTCGGTTTTGTGGTAGATGGCGCTGCCTTGTACCTCTACCTCGCCGATGCTGTAGTTACGCTGAAAGTTTGAGGCGTCATCCACAGCGTTCCACAGGCAAAATTCCACACAGGAAAATACCGTAAAGCTTTTGTCGGCGGTACCGGCATTTTCCAAAGTCAAACGGTTGATTTCGCAGGAGTCACCCATGGGTACAAAGGCCTCCAGGGTGGCGCAGAGGTTGTTTTTTACACCCTCAATGATGGTGTATCCCAAGCCGTGACGGCACCGGTAATGGTCCAGAGGTGTTTGGGTGGGCTGCCATCCCGGGTTCCAAATACTTTGGTCCTCTTTGATGTAATAGTAGCGGCCTCCGGTATCGGTGGGGCAGTTGTTGTATCGGTAACGTGTCAGGCGCATCAGCTTTGCGTCACGGTAAAAGCTGTAACCGCCTGCGGTGTTTGAAATTAAGCCAAAGAAATTTTCATTACCCAGATAATTAATCCAGGGCAACGGGGTTTGAGGGGTACTGATGACATACTCCATGTTAGCATCGTCAAAATATCCGTATTGCATGGCACGAGCTCCTTTGCAAAATGATTTAAACCCGGATGCGTATACTTAAACGATTAAGTAAATTAAACGCGAATTTCTATACTCATTTCTCTGATTATTAAGATAGCGCATCTGGTAAAAAATTGCAATAGCCCAAATAAAATTTCAATTATGAATCGTAAAAAATGCAGTAAAATCAATAAAATAGACAAGCAGCCTGATGAAACAACCCAAAAATGCCGAATGACTTTTATAATAAGAAAGAAATTTAATCGATTTCAATAATCTGTCGAAATAAAGTCTTGTTCCTAGAGTTTTCGCACAAAATTAAGTAAAAAAAGCTGTAACTAGCACCAAAGTTAAGCTAAATAACCGAAAAAGATGAAATACACCTTGAAAATTTAGGCGGTATGCGTTACACTTAAGTTGCGAAAACGATTAAGAAATAAAACAGCAGATTTTTAGGCAAGGCGCAATCACACAGCCGAAAACGTTTAAAATGAACCGGGAGGTTTGGTAAAATGGTGTCTTTAAAGGATATTGCACAGCGCTGCGGCGTTTCCTCGGCAACTGTCAGCAAGTCGCTCAACGGTCACTCCGATATCAGTGAGGCGACTCGTGAACGAATTTGCCAAATTGCAGCGGAGATGGGGTATATGCCCAATGCTTCCGCAAGAGCACTGAAAACCAACCGGACCTATAACTTTGGTGTTTTGTTTGTTGACGAAACCATGAGCGGACTTAGTCACGAATATTTTTCTGCAGTGCTTAACAGCTTTAAGGTGGAGGCAGAGGCAAGAGGTTACGACATTACCTTTATTAATCACAACATCGGCGGACGTCCCACCTCTTATCTGGAGCACTGCCGCTACCGGGGTGTGGACGGTGTGGTGATTGCCAGTGTCAATTTTACCGACCCCCAGGTGATAGAACTCATTGCCAGCGATTTGCCTGTGGTGACTATCGACCATGTGTTCAATAACCGCAGTGCCATTTTGTCAGATAACGTCCGGGGCATGAAAGCTTTGGTGGAATATGTATACAGCATGGGACACCGCCGCATTGCCTTTATCCATGGTGAGCGAACCTCTGTTACCGAAAACCGCCTGACAAGCTTTTACAAAACCTGCTACGATTTGGGGCTGGAAGTGCCCGATGCCTATGTACGTGAGGGAATTTACCACCATCCTAAGGCTTGTGCAGACATTACCCGTCAGCTGCTGGAGCTGCCGGAGCGCCCCACCTGTATTTTTTTCCCTGACGATTATTCTTATCTTGGCGGTTATAATGCCATTTTAGAAAGCGGACTTTCAATTCCCGAAGATATTTCTACCGTTGGTTACGATGGTATTTACCTTTCCCGGGTGTTTGAACCTCAGTTAACCACCTACTGCCAAAACACCAATGCCCTTGGCCGCATGGCTGCAGCCCGGCTGGCAGATTTGGTAGAAAAGCCAAAATCTACTTTAAACGAAACCGTTGTAGTGGAAGGCCACATTCAGGAAGGCAGATCTGTGAAACGGCTGTAAAAGCCCGACACATTTGCATATGTCTCTAAAAAGGTTTTAACAGATAAAAGGAGGAAAACCAGATGAAAAAGGTATTAGCGATTTTATTGGCGTTAACATTATCCTTATCTACATTGGCCGCATGCGGCAGCCAGACTCCCGCGGCGTCTTCCGTTCCTTCTTCCCCCAGCAGTGAATCTGTACAATCTTCGGAGCCTGCTCCCGCCAGCACCCAGGGCAAGGTTTTGCGCATTTATTGCTGGAACGACGAATTTCAGCGCAGGCTGACCGCATTTTACCCCGGCTATAATGATACCACCAAGATGATTGGTGATATTAAGGTAGAATGGGTTACCACTCCAAACGAAAATAACGCATACCAAAACGCACTGGATGAAGCATTGCTGAACCAGGCCTCTGCACCCGCAGACCAAAAGGTAGATTTGTTTTTGGTAGAGGCTGACTATGCAAGAAAGTACACCTCTGCCGATGCCGGTGTGGCAATGAGCATTGCCGATGTTGGCTTGACAGAAGCCGACCTTGCCGATCAGTTCCAGTACACAAAGGATGTTGTTTCGGACGAAAACGGCATCCAGCGCGGTACCTCCTGGCAGGGCTGCCCCGGTGTTATGATTTATAACCGCTCTATTGCCAAAGCAGTGCTGGGCAGCGATGACCCCAAAGTGGTCCAGACTGCTGTTGCCGACTGGAACACCTTTAATGCCACCGCCGCCAAGATGAAAGAAAAAGGTTACCTCATCAGCGCCGGATGGGATGATACATACCGTACCTACTCCAACAATGCCGAGGGCAAATGGGTAGACGATTCAGGTAAAATCACCATTCAGCCCGCCATCGACCGTTGGACCAATGACACCAAAACCCTGGTGGACAAGGGCTATGTAGGCAAGTATGACCTGTGGGCTGCCGAGTGGGGCAATGGCGCACTTGGCACAGCTTTCAGCTACTTTGGACCCGCCTGGTTTATTGACTTCTGCCTGGCCGGCTACACCATGCAGACCAAAGAAGCAGACGGCGGCAAGCCTGAGGCAGGCAACGGCACCTATGGTGACTGGGCTGTTTGCGCAGGCCCCGAGGGTTATTTCTGGGGCGGCACCTGGATGTGCGCAGCCGAAGGCTCTGACAATGTTGAGCTCATTGCCGATATGATGAAGGTAATGACCTGTTCTGCCGACACAGCCAAAAAGCTGACCAAAGAGTGCAACGAGTTTGCCAATAACAAAACAGCCATGAAAGAAATTGCAGAAGATGCGACCTTTGGTTCTGTGTTCCTGGGGGGACAAAACTTTATTGCAGCCATGTATGACTCTGCCGATACCATTGACATGAGCAATCTGACTGCCTATGACCAGGGCCTTAACGAGAGCTATCAGAAGTATATGCATGAATATTTTGCAGGCACCGTTACCAAAGAAGCCGCTCTGGATAACTTCTTTAAAGAAGCCATAGAAAAATATCCAGAGCTGAGCCGCTAAACCATGATACCGCTGCTGCGGAGGGCAACGCCCTTCGCAGCAGTAGGCTTACCCTTCACAAGCAAGAAAGCAGGTGACACAATGCAGGCAACAAAAATAGCCGACCAAGGAAGCACTTTGAAACCCAAAAAGCGTGGTACAGCAAAAAGTAAGGGTGTCAGCTACGCCAAATACGGCTACTTTTTTATCGCCCCGTTTTTTATCATCTTTGCTGTGTTTTCACTGTACCCTTTGCTTTCCACCTTCTACTATAGCTTTTTTGAGTATTACCGCTCCGGCCTTAAGATTATTGGCCCCAATTTTGTGGGGTTTGAAAATTATGCCCGCCTCTTTGCAGAGGGTGATATTTTTCTTTATGCAAAAAATACGGTTATCTTATGGGTGTTAGGCTTTATTCCCCAAATTGTAATTGCGCTATTGCTGGCAGCTTGGTTTACCGACCGTCGGTTAAACTTAAGAGGCAAGCCCTTTTTTAAAACCGTAATCTACATGCCCAATTTGATTATGGCCTCTGCTTTTGCCATGTTGTTTTTTGCCCTGTTTTCCGACCTTGGCCCCATCAACAAGCTGCTCATTGACCTGGGTCTGATGGCGGCAGATTCACCCTATAAGTGGCTGGGCAACACCCTTACCACCCGGGGACTTATTGCGCTGATGAACTTTTTAATCTGGTTTGGAAATACCACCATTGTCCTTATGGCTGCTGTCCTTGGCATCGACCCCACCCTGTACGAGGCTGCCGACATTGACGGTGCCACGCCCCGGCAGCAGTTTTTCCGCATCACCCTGCAGCTTATCCGCCCCATACTGCTGTATGTAGTCATTACAGCCATGATAGGCGGCATCCAGATGTTTGACGTTCCTCAGGTTTTGACCAACGGCGTCGGCACCCCGGACCGCACCAGTATGACTCTGGTGATGTTCCTGAATAAGCACCTGTACAGCAAAAATTATGGTATGGGCGGTGCTATTTCGGTACTGCTGTTTATTGTTGCGGCAATTTTAAGCTACATTGTGTTTCGCCTCAACACGAGAAAGGAGGATAAGTGAAGATGAGTTTTTCACAATCAGTCTCCCATCGTGTTGAAAACAAAGGGTTTTTATGGCTTCGAAGATTCATTGCTTATGCAGTTGTGATATTCATGAGTTTTTTGTCACTGTTCTTTATTTATATCCTGTTTGTAAATGCAACGCGGTCACATTTTCAAATTCAGTCTGGATTCTCCTTTTTACCCGGTAATTATACAATGCAAAACTATAACAATGTTATTTCAGACCCCAATGTACCTGTGTTAAGCGGCCTTGCCAACAGTACCATTGTGGCCTCCGGCTGCGCTGTGTTGTCGGTTTACTTTTCTGCCCTTACGGCTTATGGCATCCACACCTATCAGTTTAAGGGCAATACACCGGCGCTTCAGTTTATCCTGATGATTATGATGGTGCCCACACAGGTTTCAGCCTTGGGATTTATCAACATGGTTTTTAAAATGAACCTGAAAAATTCCTTTCTTCCTCTGATTTTGCCCAGCATAGCCGCACCCATGGTATTCTTTTTTATGCTGCAGTACATGAAGGGTAATTTGTCAGTTGAGATTATTGAAGCCGCACGCATAGACGGCTCGGGAGAGTTTGCAACATTTAACCGCATTGCATTGCCTATTTTAAAGCCCGCTATGGCAGTGCAGGCTATCTTCACCTTTGTCACCAACTGGAACAACTATTTTATTCCGGCTTTGGTGCTGGAGGATACCAGTAAAAAAACCCTACCGGTTCTCATTGCAATTCTCCGTAGTGCCGACTGGCTAAAGTTTGATATGGGTAAGGTATACATGATGATAGCGTTGTCTATTCTGCCGGTTGTAGTAGTTTATCTGTGTCTTTCTAAATACATTGTGGGCGGCGTCGCTCTTGGCAGCGTCAAAGGATAAAGCTTTCATTGACTTCTTCATTATTTACTTCTCAGTTCCTTATCAAAAAGCAAACAGACGGTGTGAAAACATGCCGTCTGTTTGCTTTTATCAAGATTAAAACAGCCAGTATAAAAGTACACGATGCGATAATTATTGTCACAAAAACAGTAAAGTCATATACCTACAATATGATTATGTGACTTTGAATAAAAATTGAATAAAATTGAGTTGTAAATTGATTTATATGTTAACGTTATGATAATTTTGTATTGATTTATTATTCACGTAGTGTTAATATTATCTTAACTTATAGTTTATTTTGTTAAAAAATTCGACAAAAAATTAGTAATTTTGCAAGTTGCTATAATGAGTGTAAGAAAGTTGGATGATAGCTTATGGCAGACCAAAAGCAGTCTCTCCCTGCCGGTGCAGAAGAAGGGCAGGTCAAAACTTCTCCAAAGCCAAAACAGTCGCTAAAGGATATACAAGTTCCTAACTGGCTGGTTGCGGTTATTTTGCTTGGATTGATCGCCGTCTGTGCACTGGTATTTTTTTTAATGCAAAAAAAGCCTGCAGCAGTTGCCGCCGGCGGTGCAGCTTCAACATCCTATGCGGAAGCTGCCGACCCCGGTGCGGTTGAGGTAGAGGTACTGCCCCAAACGGTACGCAGCTTTGATGGTGGTACAGTAAAAAATCCATTTGCCGCCGATGACCTAAGCAGTATCCGTGTTATGGGCATTGTTTCCAACTCAAACGGAAAATCCACTGCCATTATAGAATCGGACGTCACCTCCTTTGTGGTAAGCGTGGGTGATGTTATGCCGGAATCCTCGTGGAAGGTAGAGGATATTGGCTCCAACAGCGTCACCTTTGTCAGCGGTGAGAGCCGCAAAATTTTCAGGATGGAAAACAGCACCGATTTGGGGGTGGATAACAAATGAAAAGTTTAAGATTTGGAGCACTGATTTGTACCTTTGCCATGCTTTTGGTGATGATGTCGCCTGTAACCGCCTATGCTTCCGCTTCTGATTTGACCATTGGAGTAGGACAGGGCACAAGCACAGAAACAATGTCCATCAACGTAATAGATGCGGATGTCCGGGACGTTCTTTCTGCGGTGGCTGTGAATATGGGCTACAGCATTGTATATACCGGAGAAATCTCCCGCATTACGGTTGAGCTGAATAACCTTACTCCCAGTGCAGCCTTTGACTATTTGCTTAAAATTTTGGGTATGACCTACCTGCGTGAGGGCAACACCCTCATCGTGGGCTCAAGAGAGGCTCTGGCCGGAGATTTTGCCCGGTCACTTTCTCTTACCAAATTTCATCTGACCTATATCAAATCTCAGGTTTTGACCCAAAAAATTGCGGAGCTGAAAATTCCTGTAACGGTGCTTACCCTTGCCACCAACGAAAAGACCC
The DNA here is from genome assembly GCA_023431215.1 of Bacillota bacterium. GTDB lineage: Bacteria > Bacillota > Clostridia > Oscillospirales > Ruminococcaceae > Angelakisella. The sequence continues at coordinate 8,699 of JAEYXR010000017.1, read as the reverse complement.
TGTGGGTACAGGGCTTCCCTGTTGATGTGGGCAAGGTGCGCGAGCTTATCAATATGCTGGACATTGAAGAAAATTACGATGACGGCAATTTGGATTCCAACGATCCAACACGCAAGACCTTATCGTCCATTCCCTTGGATTATATTACCCCTTATGACTTTAACCGTTTCTTAAAAACTCTGGGTATAGAAAACGGCATAGCCACCGATGAGGACGAACGCCGTCTTTGGATTTATGCCAACGGTGATGAGCGCCGCACTATTTTGGAAATTTCTGAAAAAGTAGACCGCAAGCGCAATTACATCACCCCCTATGATGTAGACTCCTTCCAGGTGATTCGGGTGGTCAATGTTCCCAAGGCAGCGGCTATTGCAGCCATTACAAACATGTGTCCCAGTCTTACAGTCATCAGCGTAGACAATGCTTCCAAGGCTTTTATGGTTAACGGAACCCGACTGGAGATTGAGCGTGCCGAGGAAATTGTAGACGAGTTGGAAACCATTAACAACAGCAAAATCAGCACCACATTCTTTGTGTACAATCTGGAGCATATTACTGCGGCAGAGGCCAGCAGACGCTTGGAAAATGTGCGCTTTGCCGACAGCGTGTTTGAATACAGTACCACCCATGAGGAATTTGCCAATGCCCTGTTTGTATACTGCAATTCTGATTATGCCGATCAAATTAAAGAGCTGCTGCAAAGCATAGATACGGCACGTGCACCCACCGTCATGGGTATGCCGATATTTTTGGCCAGCAACATGGCAACAGCATCTTCTGTTGAAAATTATCTGCAAACCATGCTGGGCACCCAGATCAGCGGAACCTTTGATTATCTCACCATGGGAGATCAGGTGGTTCTGTACCTGAGAAATTCCGATGCTGAAACCGTGCAGCTGGTGGAGCAGATGCTAAATCGCCTCACAAGTATCAACACCGATGACGGCAATGTGGATGTAAGCTGGCAGGCATTTGTTGCTGAAGTGGGCGAAGATGTTGCCAACGGCCCCAACGGACTTGCCCTGTATGGTGCATGGGTTAAGATGAAGCTTGGCGGCAAAGTGACAGGAGCCTCGCTGATGACCTATACCGGCCCTGCCCTGGTGGATGAAAACACAGGAGAGAATACACCTTCTCAGGACAATACACCTTCCGCTCCTGTGGGAGATAATGACGAAGCCAAGGTCATTTCGGCCATGACAGCCATAACCCAGTGGTTTGATGATAAGACAGGGTCTTATCATGCAGTCTCTGATACCCAGGCAGCCACAGTGGTAAACGAAGCCAACAATGCAGTACGTGCAGCCGGACTCACCGGAGTCAGCGTCATCAGTGATCCTGAGTCGGCAACCGGTTACGTTGCCCCCACAGCAGATACTACAGGTGAACTGATAGTAACCCTTAAAGTTACCTCGGGTGAAGCGTCAGATTTAAGTATTGTTTATCTGATACTGCCAAAAACCTCTTTAGAATCAGAATAAATGGGCGCACAAGGCGATCTGTCGCAGGTCGCCTTAGTGGTGCTTTGGGGCAAGATCAAAAAGGAGTATCTATTATGCATTGGACCAACCTACCATCGCAATATCCTCAAACCATACAGGATTTGCTGAAGGCGGCAGTGGCCGAGAAGTCTTCGGATCTTCATTTGGTCGTGGCCCGGCCACCCTGTTTACGCATCAATGGCAAAATTTGTCCCATGGAGCTCCCTCCGCTGCTTGCCCAGGATATGGAAAACCTGCTGCTGCAGCTGCTGTCTCCCGAACAGCAAAAAGAGCTGTTGGAACGCTGGGAGCTGGATTTCTCTTATGCCATTCCGGGGTGCGCCCGTTTTCGTGGCAATGTTATTGTACAGCGGGGAACTTTGGCTGCCGTATTTCGCATTGTTCCCTTTGAGCTGCCAATGCTGGAAAAGCTGGGCTTACCTGATGATGTAGAGCGGCTTTGCACCCTGACCCGAGGGCTTATTTTGGTAACAGGCCCCACAGGCAGCGGCAAGTCAACCACTCTGGCAGCCATCATTGACCGCATCAACAGCACCCGGCAGGCAAACATCATTACCATTGAGGATCCCATAGAATTTTTACATACCCACAAAAAGTCAACGGTACGTCAGCGTGAAGTGGGAACGGATACCCATAGCTTTGCAGCGGCACTTCGCCAATCGCTGCGCCATGATCCCGATGTCATAATGATTGGTGAAATGCGGGACTTAGAGAGCATTTCCATTGCTCTTACCGCTGCCGAGACGGGACATTTGGTAATCTCTACTCTCCATACCCAAACAGCCCCGCTCTCCATCTCCCGTATTGTAGACTCTTTTCCGCCGGATGCTCAGGCGCAGGTGCGCCAGCAGCTGTCGGGTTCACTTCGTGCAATTATTTCTCAGCAGCTGCTGCCAGCTACAGGCGGCGGCCGGGTGGCGGCACTGGAATATATGGTGGACTCGCCTCCCGTTCGCTCCATGATACGTGAAAGTAGAGAGCACCAGCTTTATAGTGCAATCCAAACAGGTCAGGCGCAGGGAATGCAGACCATGGATCAAGCACTCGCAAGACTGTTTGCTCAGGGCAGAATTTCTCATGGCGATATGATACAGTATTGTGTAGATTTAAAGGAAGTACAGCGGCTGGCTCAAAATGCCTTTTAAGCCTGTACCCACTTTTGTTATTTTTGTCAAAGGGGGCTAACGCCAGTGGCGACATTTCAATATGAAGCGATGAACCGTCAAGGCGGTATTATTTCGGGACATATTATGGCGGCAGATGAGCCGTCGGCTTTGGCGCGCCTTTCCGAGACTGGTTTGGTGGTTATGGAGCTTGCCGAACAGCGGGAAGCAAAAAAGAAAAATTTTACACGTACCAAAAAGGTAAAGGTTGCAGATCTTGCATTGTTTTCTCGCCAAATGGCGGCAATGCTGGGTGCAGGTATTCCTGTTACCCAATCGCTTACCACCTTGTCCCGCCAAACCGAGAACCCCACTTTGCGGGCTGCGCTGGAGGACATTGCCAGCATGGTAGAAGGCGGCTCCAATCTTCAGGACGCCTTTCGCCAGCACCCCAAGGTGTTTCCATCCTTGTATGTGGCTATGATAGGTGCCGGTGAACTGGGCGGTATTTTGGAAACTTCGCTAACACGTCTTTCGGTACAGCTGCAAAAAGAAAAGCAACTTAATGACAACATCAAGGCCGCCACATCCTATCCCAAAATGATTGGATCCTTTGCGGTATTGATGTTTGTGGCTATGCTGGTAGGCCTGGTACCCATATTTGAAGGCTTTATCCCCAAAGGCACCCCCATTCCGGCCATTACTCAGTTTTCCTTTACCCTTTCTCACAGCATCCGTACCTACTCGTACCTTTGGCTGGTAGGTGTGGCACTGGTGGTTTGGGGGGTAATGGCATTTGCCAAGGGGCCTGTGGGTCGGCGTATTTGGGAAGAACACAAAATGACCATTCCACTGTTTGGTCCTATTATTCAAAAATCTATTATCGCGCGGTTTTCCCGCACACTGGCAACCTTGCTGCAGGGTGGTATTCCCGTGGTGCAGGCGCTGGAAAGTGCCGGACCTACCTCAGGCAGTGCTTTGATTGCCGAAGCGGTAACAGAAGCAATTGATAAAATAGAAGCCGGTAAAAATATTTCTCAGCCGCTGGAAGAAAGCGGGCTGTTTCCTCCCATGGTCATTAATATGGTAGCCGTTGGTGAGGAGGCAGGTACGCTTCCGGATTTGCTGGACCGTGTAGCAGAATTTTATGAGGACGATGTGGCCACTATGACCAAAAGCCTGGGTAGCCTCATTGAACCTATTATGCTGGTGCTCATTGGTATTGTAGTAGGCGGCATGCTGCTTAGCTTGTATCTGCCCATCTTTACTGCAGTTACCGCATAAAAGCGGCACTAAGGAAAGCTCAGAGTAACATCAAACAGAGAAACCATACCGGCGCAAATTACGCTGCAAATAAGGGAGGCCAACATTATGGCAAGGGATAACAAAAAGCGTGCAATCGGCATGATTATAGACGCAGCGCAAATCAGAGCTGTAGAGCTGTCCGGCAGCAAAAAGAATCCTACCCTGGAGGCTTATGGCTGGGTTCCAATGCCTGAGGGCTTGGTGAAGGATGGCATCCTTACAGATATTCCAAAAGCGGCGCGGCTGTTGGGTGACCTTTGGAAAAACGGTGGTTTTTCTGATGCTCCTGTGGTGATTGGTGCCAAAAATCAAAATGTACTGATGCGTCTATCCTCCTTTCCCAAAGCGCCGGCAGACAAAATGGACAGCGTAATCCGTTATCAGGCGCAGCAGGCCATTCCCATTCCGGTGTCTGACCTGGTGCTGGATTATCTGCTGTGTGATGAAACCAGTGAGGAAGGCCGTTCTTTGGTAAATGTTTTGCTTGTAGGCGCCAGGCGGGACTTTGTAGAAAATACCATAGCCCTTGCCAAAGCTGCCAAACGCGTGGTGGCGGACATTGATGTTACCCTGCTGGCAGCACATCGCACCGCAACAGATGCCATGCCATCTGGCGATGAGGTGTTTTTGCTGGCAGATATAGACTATGAAACCATCAGTATGCTTATCTGCAAGGGCAAAACGGTACTGATGACCCGTACAGTACCCATTCCATCTGTTTATTTGGAGAATGTGAAAAAGAGGTATCAGCTGGTAACTGCTGTGGCAGGCAACGATGTCACCCTGAGCCAGCAAGGTGAAACCGACGAGTTTTTAAAGGATAACATCCAGCAGCTGGCCGATCAGCTGGTAGGAGACCTAAGAACCTCTATCAGCTTTTTTTCCACGCAGCGTTCCATCAATGTGGATAAGATTATCCTTAGCGGCCCTATGTCCGGGATGGAAAATCTGGCAGACGTTGTTGCGCAGGAATTTTATATTCCGGTAGAGGCCCCGCTGCCTTACCCGGGACTGCTGCAGACAGACCCGCGTTATTATGCCAATTGTGTAAGCCTGGCAATCAGAGGACTGGGGGAATAAAGAATGAAAGAGTATGTTAGCCTTCTGCCCTCGTGGTATCAGCAGGAGCAGAAACAGCTGGCAAAGCTGAGCAAAGCACGAAGGGCACTCACCATGGTGCTCCTGGCTTTTGTGGCAGTGCTGGTGATAACAAGTGCCGCAGGATTACTGCAAAACGCACGTCTATCAGCATTAAAGCATCAAAATGCCGAGATACAGCAGCAAATGACAGCTCTTGCCCAGTATAAAGGAATATACGAAGAGCTGACCACTCTAAAGGGATATGAAGCTGCAGTGGTGAAGGGCGACCAGGAATGGTTGGGGGCAATTAACGAAATTGCCAAAGCATTGCCCGGGGGCGTATGGATTGAATCCTTAACCACCGAGCAGCAGGCAGATGGAGTACGTACCCTAAAGCTGCAGTGCGCAGGTAATCTGCACAGCGATATCTCCCGTGCCATTACCCTACTGCAAAATAGCAACATGGTAACATCGGTGTATTGTCCCGAGTCCTCTGAAAATGACGGCAGTGTTCAATTTACCCTTACAGTTACTCTGGCAGCATCCAAATGACGGAGGGGATAACAATGAAATGGAACGAACTGAAAGAAAATAAAACCCTTCTGGGGCTGGTGGCGCTGGTGCTTGCCGTGGGGCTGTCCGTAGGACTGCTTGCCTGGAGCGTCATGGGTATTGTGGAACGCTCTGCAAAAATAAAGGAAACTCAGGCTGCTCTGGAGGCTTCTTATCAGGAGCTAAACTATTTGCAAAGCCTTGCCCAAAATAGCAAGGAAACGATGGCACAGCTGGAGCGGTATCAGCAGCTTTTGCCAAAGGACCTAAATCAAAACGATCTTTTGCTACAGCTGCAAACCCTTTGCAATGAGTATGGCGTAACAGCTTCTCTCATCAGCTTTGGAGAAAAAACTGCTGCTTACAATCTCAATGTATTACCCATGGAACTGACACTCCAGGGGGGCTACGAAAAAGTGATGCCTCTGTTGGAGGAGCTGCGCTTTGGGCAGCGCCTGGTTTCTGTCAACAAGCTTGCCATCACCAGTAGAAAAGCCAACGATTTGGATGTGCAGGCATCTGTGGCAGTGTACTACCGTTAGGGGAGCAATTGCGCCTCTGTCTTTGGCGCATGCATGTAAACAGAAAAGCTTATGAGCAAGGAAGTACCCATAAAGTCTTTTAGGACATAAAAATAGTCAGCATGATTATCATGTTTCGTAAGTGATGCAAAGCTTTTGTTAAAATGAAAAGAGGAACTTAAAATGGTGAAAATTCCCCTGGGGCTTAGGCTGGAGGAAACCGGAATCATCACAAAAGAACAGCTAAGCCAGGCATTGGCCTATCAAAAAGAAAAGGCCCAGGAAGGGGCTCAGCTTCGTTTGGGTCAGGCCATGGTTCAATTGGGATTTTGCACCGATGAAGATATTGCCCGGGCGATGAGTCAAATTACCGGGTATGACCTGATTTCGCTGAATAACCGCCAGATGGATATGACAGCAGTGGGACTGATTCCGCCGGAGCTGAGTAAGCGCTATTCTGCGGTGGCTATCGCCTTTGAGGGAGACGAACTGCTGGTAGCCATGCTTAATCCCAATGATATTTTAGCAATTGACGACCTAAGTCTCATTACCGGGTATAAAATACGTCCCGTAGTGGTGTCAGATGACGAGCTGCGTGCAGTGGTAGACCAGTACAGCAATTTGATGACCGAGGTGGACAGCGGCGAAGATGAGCTGGAGGAGCTGGAGGAGCTGAGCGGCACCTCTGCCGATACGGTGGATAAGCCCGCTGTGCTTTTGGCAAGCCAGATTGTCAACAGTGCCATACGCTCCGGTGCCAGTGATATTCACATAGAGCCTCAGGAAAAAAATATGCGGGTACGTTTTCGCATTGATGGTGTATTGCACGAAATTATGCAGCAGCCTACCCGTATGCATGCTCCTGTGGTTTCCCGCATCAAGGTAATGGCAGGCATGGACATTGCCGAGCGGCGCATTCCTCAGGATGGTCGTGCCACGGTAAAGGTGGACGGCAAGGTCATTGACCTGCGTATTGCATCGCTGCCCTCTGCCTACGGAGAGCGTGTTACCATGCGTTTGCTTAACCGCAGCAGCAGCCTTATTACCATTGACCAGTTGGGCTTTCCGGATATTGACCACAAGCGTTACATGGAAACCATCCATTTGCCCTATGGCTTTTTGCTGGTTACGGGGCCAACGGGCAGCGGTAAGTCTACCACGCTGTATGCTTCTCTTGCAAACCTTAATACGCCCACCAAAAATGTCATTACTCTGGAAGACCCCATAGAGCGCCGCATGGACGGTATTAACCAGGTGCAGATGAACCAAAAAGCAGGGATGACCTTTGCTTCCGGCTTGCGCTCCATTTTGCGCAGCGACCCGGATATTATCATGATTGGTGAGATTCGCGACAAAGAAACTGCCAAAATTGCGGTGGAATCGGCACTCACCGGGCACTTTGTGCTTTCTACCCTGCATACCAACGATGCCGCAAGCGCCGTAACCCGCCTGGGAGAAATGGGCGTAGAGGCATTTTTAACGGCCTCCTCACTGGTGGGCGTAGTTGCCCAGCGTTTGGTTCGTGTGCTGTGTCCCCGCTGTAAGCAGCCCTATACCATCAGCCGCCAAAAGCTGCTGGAGCTGGTGCCTGATTTTCCTTTAGCCGACGACGAGGAGCAGGTTACCCTGTACGAGCCCCACGGGTGTTTATCCTGCAGCCATACCGGCTACCGGGGACGCCGCGGCGTTTATGAGTTTTTGCAGGTAAGCGAAGAAATACAGCAGATGATACTTGCCAAAGAATCTAACCATGCCATTAAAACAATGGCCATGGAGCAGGGGATGACTACCCTGCGTCAGGATGGTTTTGAAAAAGTGCGTCAGGGGCTGACCTCTCTGGAGGAGCTGCTGCGGGTTGTGGTGTAGCGGTTGTATGCTGAATAGCAACCTAGTAAAACAGGAAAAGGAGGAAGCAAGGTGCTGAGAGAAAAGCTGAAAGAGCAAAAAGGCATGGCACTGGGCATGGTACTGGGGCTGATGGTGGTTATTGCCATCCTTGCTACCGGATTATTTGTGTTTTCCTCCAACCAGCTTCACTTTTCCAACCTGGATATGCAGCATGCACAGGCCGATTATCTGGCCAGAGCAGGGGTAGAAATTGCCGCAAAAACCTTTCCCCAAACAGTTGGGGAGTTTGATATGACAAACCCTGTTACCACAAAGCCCATTTATCTCACCCAAAGCGGGGATTTTTCCTCAAGCCCTGACAACAGCATCGGCAGTGTTACGGTCAACATCAGTTCTGCCCAGCGCACCGCCACCGATATTTCCGGCACGGCTACCGATTATACCGTCTGGCTTTTTGAGGCAAGAGCAAGTATAGGAAATTCCGGCGCTTCTGCCAAGGGCTATACACTACCTGTGGCCTATGTGGCCCCCAAGCCTGATGAAGCGTCCGGTGACTTAAAAAACTATGTAGGCTGGACCACGTCCAACCAAATTTTGATGACCTCGGCAGAAAAAGCACCCAATGATATTGAGCTCAACAGCATCAGCGGTGGTTTGCTTAATTTGTTTTTTGGGGTAGAAAAACCAAAGATTCCTCTTTACAGCCGCAGCTACTACGGCGGTGTTGTGGCAGACGATGTTAACATTGCCAAGCTGACCATGCCTGCCACAGGCAACAAGGCATATAC
>JAEYXR010000119.1 GCA_023431215.1 Bacillota bacterium | reverse complement strand
GGAGATGCCCAGCCGGGAGCTAAGCGGCGGCATGAAGCGTCGTGTGGCGCTGGTGAGGGCTATGGCTGCTCACTCCAACCTGGTGGTGCTGGATGAGCCTTTTCAGGGGCTGGATGCAGACACCCGCCGGCATGTAATGGAATATATTAAGGCGTCACGGGCGGGCAGGACAATGCTTGTAGTGACCCACGACCCTGCCGATGTGCAGGAGCTGGAAGCCGGAGTGCTGGAAATGCCATAAAATGAGCAGTGGAGATTCCACTGCTTTTTTGCTTTTCACCCTTTCTTCGGGCGGGCGTTGCCTTTTGCCCTTGTGCCGGGCAGTTTTTACTAAGATGTTTTATCCGCTAAAGCGGGATGAATTCTAAATGCGCCGCAGGCACCCAAATACGGCCACTCAATCCACAGTCGGCTGATATTATACACACTTGTGTGGAACGCGCCAGGGAACCACACAGGGGGAAATCCCCAACCGCAACCCGGTTGGGACGATAAGGTGTTAGTATATCAGCTGCGGCGGGGTACTTTCATAATCAGCTGATGCTGCATAAGATTGTGTGCGGTATGCTCGTCTAAATTGTTGTATTTTTGTAAATTATGATTCTAAGGTCTTGATTTGAAAAGCAGTTTACGCTATACTATCGTTAGCACTCTTAATGATTGAGTGCTAAAATTATTGTTTAAGAGGTGTATCTCAACATGGCTGTCAAGCAATTTAAGGCCGAATCCAAGCGGCTGCTGGATCTGATGATCAACTCTATCTATACCCATAAGGAGATTTTTCTCCGTGAGCTTATTTCCAACGCCAGCGATGCAATGGACAAGCTTTACTTTCGTTCCCTTTCTGAAAGTCTGGCTTTAAACCGTGACGATTTTTCCATTCATCTTTCTCCGGATAAAACTACCCGCATTCTGACCATTACCGACAACGGCTGCGGTATGACCAAGGAGGAGATGGAGCAAAACCTTGGCACCATTGCAAAAAGCGGTTCTTTGGCCTTTAAAAAAGAAAACGGCGCCTCCGAAGATGTAGACATCATCGGCCAGTTTGGTGTAGGCTTTTATTCCGCCTTTATGGTAAGTGAAAAGGTCACTGTATACAGCCGTGCCTATGGCAGCGACCAATGCTGGAAATGGGAAAGCAAGGGCCCCGACGGCTACACCATCACCGAAAGCGATGAGTTATCTTCCCACGGAACTAAGATTGTCCTTGCCATCAAACCCAATACCGAGGACGAGCAATATGACGAGTATCTGGAGACCTGGCGCCTTAGCCAGCTGGTGAAAAAATATTCCGATTACATCCGTTATCCCATCACCATGGAAATGGAGCACAGCCATAAAAAGCCTGACAGCGACGAATATGAGACGGTCGTTGAGACAGAGACTTTGAATACCATGGTACCCCTGTGGCGCAAGAATAAAAACGAGCTGACACAGGAGGATTACGATAACTTCTATAAAGAAAAGTTTCATGATTATGAGGCACCCCTGAAGGTAATTCACACTAAAACAGAGGGTACCGCTACCTATGACGCACTGCTGTTTATTCCCGGCCGTGCCCCCTACGATTACTATTCCAAAGAGTACGAAAAAGGCCTGCAGCTGTATTCCGGCGGTGTGCTCATTATGGATAAATGTGCCGACCTGCTGCCAGACTACTACAGCTTTGTAAAGGGCTTGGTAGACAGTGCTGATCTTTCGCTTAATATTTCCCGTGAAATGCTGCAGCACGACCGCCAGTTAAGCATCATTGCCAAAAACTTGGAAAAGAAAATTGGCAACGAGCTGAAAAAGCTGATGGAAACAGACCGTCCTAAATACGAGGAATTCTGGAAGCATTTTGGATTGCAGATTAAATTTGGCGTATACGACAAATTTGGTATGCACAAGGATTCTCTCAAGGATCTGTTGATGTTCCATTCCTCCACCACAGAAAAGCTTACTACCCTGGCGGAATATATCTCCCGCATGCCTGAGGCGCAAAAGTGCATCTATTTTGCCGCTGCCGAAAGCATTGCCGCTGCTGACCGCCTGCCCCAGACCGAGCAGGTAAAATCTAAGGGCTTTGAGATTCTGTATCTCTCTGACAATGTGGACGAATTTGCCCTGCAGGTGCTCCGTGAGTATGACGGCAAGGAGTTTAAGTCCGTTTCCGACGGTGATTTGGGTCTGGAGACCGAGGCGGAGAAGGAAGAAGCCAAAAAGCAAGCTGAGGAGCACAAGAGCTTTTTGGATACTGTGAAGGAAGCATTGGGCGACCGTGTCAGCGAAGTAAAGCTCTCCAGTCGTCTTACCAGCACACCGGCCTGTGTCACCAGCACCGGCGGACTTTCTTTGGAAATGGAGCGCGTGCTTTCTGCCATGCCCAGCGCAGGAGAAAACGCACCCAAGGCACAGCGTGTCCTGGAGTTAAACCCCTCCCACGCCGTATTTGGTGTTCTTACCGGTTTGGCTGAAAAGGGCGAAAAAGACAAGCTGGCAGCTTACTCCGATATTTTATACCAGCAGGCACTGCTGTTGGAGGGAATGCCTTTGGAGGACCCCACAGCCTATGCCAAGAATATTTTTGACCTAATGATAGAAAAACAGTAAACAAAAACAAAAGGAACACGCCGGAGCGTGTTCCTTTTGTTTTTGCCTATCAGCTGATTTGGGTTTGGGCGGTATGCTCTATTCCGTAATTATCGGTGAGCACCGACTGCACTAAAATTGTGTCTTGCTCCCCGGCGTCAATTGAAAGGTTATTCAGCTGGGTATAAACGGTGCATTCGCTGAACACCTCAGGTGCGCTGGCATCGCCTTTTGCCGTGCCACTTTGGTTAAAAAGGTCTTCTATGGCAATGGGGGCAGTGTGGGAAAGCTTACCGTCCACCCAAATGCGAACCTCACCGGACACCGGCCAGTTGATTAAAACCTCTCGATTACTTCGCCAGGAATAGGCCGGAATGATTTGTGTTTGTACCGTACCGGACAGCACTGCCTTGCCATCTTGGTATTTGGCAGTACCATCAAAATCTGACCCCACCGTCATGCGATACTGCGCAGCAAGACCATAGAGAGTCTCCAGAAGCTGAGTGCGGCTTTGACCGTCGGCGGCGGTGGTAAAGCTTACCGAAAGCTTCACCTCATCTTCCGGCTTAAAATGAAACTGGGCAGAAAAGGTATTGCCCGACTGCAGGATGCCCTCCTGAGTTTGCGTGCTCTGTCCCTGGGCAGTTAGGGCAAACACAGCGGTGAGGTCATCGCTGTAGGTTTTGGGTGTGGCAGTTACCGTCAGTGTTAAAAACCCGGTTTTGGGGTCGTAGCCTTGGGGTGAATAGGAATAATCGGCAACCAAACTTTCCTGCTGCAAAAACTGCTCTCGAAAATCCGCAGTAAAGCTGCCAAGTTGGTGGCTTACCTCGCTGCCGATATTGTCCAGGCGAGAACCAAGCTGGTGCTGCTGCGCCCGCAGCGACTCAATTTGCCCGTTTAAGTAAAAAAAGCTGAAAAGGGTGAAGGCGATGCAGCATACTGCAATAACACCGGACAGCAGCCATGGAAGCCACCTGCGGAAACCAGATGTAGTGGTCACCATAGGTGCGGCTTTGTCCGGCATTGTCTGGGCAGGGGCAGCTTCTGCCGCCTGAGTACCGGGTTGCAGCAGCTCTCCCACAGGGACACCAAACAGCTTGCTTAATTCCATTAAATTATCCAAAGTAGGTGCAGCAGCCCCCGATTCCCATTTGGAGATAGCCTGTCGGGATACCCCCATCAGCTCTGCCAGCTTTTCTTGAGAAAAGCCTGCATTTTTGCGTAGCTGCTGAATTTGCTCATAAAGTTCCATAATTCCTCCTTGCAGTGTGCTTGCCGGTACAGGTGTTTGCTGTTATCCTACCACAAGGATGTAACAAGAAAAACCAACCTGCTGTTTCTTTTTGTCAACCACAGGTTGCGGCTGGCTTTTTTAGCGGATTTATCCATTGCTTGTAGCAGCTATTTTTTGCGGCGGCAATCCAATGCAGCGTTTACTTCAGCACCCATCAGCAGCATGGTAGCACTGAGGTATAGCCATAAAAGCAGCACGATAACGGCACCCAAAGAGCCATACAGCAGCGAGTACCGCCCCAAATTTTCTACATAGAAGGCAAAGCCAAAGGAGAATAGCAGCCAGGCGGCCAAAGAGGCAAAGGCTCCGGTGTAAAGGTGACGCAGCGGCGGCATGTTTTTAAAGGACAAGCCATACAGCAATGTCAGGCACATAAAAAAGATGGCTGCCAGAATTACAAAGCGAAGGCTGTTCCAAAGGGTAATAAAGGTGGGGCTGATGGGAAAATACCGGGAAACAAAGGTAAGCAGGTTGCTGCCCACCGTGATAAGAACCAGTGATGCAAAAATAGAGATCATCATAAAAATGGTGTAGCCAAACACCGTAATTTGATGCAGTACAGGACCACGCTGGTTTTTAATACCGTATGCCCGGTAAACGCCTCGCATTAGGCAGTCTACCGCCCGCATGGCAGAATAGACGGTAAATACCAGACCAAAGATTAAAATTGAGGTGCTTCTTACTTCAGAAATATGCTCTAAAAACAGGTTGATGAGCCCAATGATTTCTGCAGGCAAAAACCGGTGAAGTTCTGAAGCTACATCCAGCTGAGGAATTTGAAAAAAGCCCAGCAGCATACTTAAAAAAACCAAAAAAGGAAAAAAGGTAAAAATCAGGTAGTATGCCAGTGCTGCAGCGGCCTGACCCACATCATGTTCAAAAAAGCGCTCGGTCAAGTCTTGCGCCAAAGCCAAAAATGGGTGGCGGTGTGTAAGCTTTTCCCACCAAGCCAATAACTGATCTATCTTTTTTTGCCATTTCACGGGCAAACCCCTCCTTTGTCAGGCATTCAATTCTGGATGTAAAGGTATATTTATTATTTTAGCAACTTGATAATCTCAATGCAAGATAAGCGGTGCATCTTCCATTATACTGCGTCATATGGTAAAATTATCATACCAAAATAACTTTATGAGAACTTTCTACAACAGTTTTATAATGGCGCAGCTGCCTTTGGCAGGTGCATTAAATTCTAAAAGGCCATGGGCGACGAAGTACCCATATGGCAACCTATTAAAAAGAAGAGAAAAGAGGGTACGATGGAAAAAAGAAAGACTGTCGGTATGACAGATATGACAGTGGGGCATCCCGGTAAGCTAATATTATTGTTTTCGCTGCCGCTGCTGGCGGGCAATATTTTGCAGCAGGCGTACAATATGGTAGACAGCATTGTTGTGGGCAACTATGTGGGTAAGGAGGCGCTGGCAGCCGTAGGCACAGCCTTCCCCATTATTTTTTTGCTGATTTCCGTCTTTATGGGGCTGGGTATTGGAGCTACCATTATGGTGTCCCAGTTTTATGGCGCCGGAGATATGGACCGAGTAAAGCGCACGGTAGATACCATTTACAAAGGGCTGCTTTGGGGCGCTATTCCACTGACAATATTGGGAATGCTCATCAGCGGGCCGGTGCTCAGGCTTATCAATGTGCCGGATGACACCTACCCTCTGGCCCATCTTTATTCCCTTATTATTTTTGCTGGTATCATTGGAAATTTGGGGTATAACGCAAATGCAGGAATTTTGCAGGGCCTTGGAGACAGCAAAACACCTCTTTTATTCTTGGCAATTGCCTGCGTAATGAACATTGTGCTGGATATTTTATTTGTGGTGGGATTCCATTGGGGTGTGGCAGGTGTTGCGCTGGCTACCATCATCTCACAGTTTTTTTCCTGGATTTTCGGGATTTTTTACATCAATCAAAAATATCCGGATATTCATCTAAATTTATTCCAACTTAAGTTTGATAAAGAGCTGTTTCAAAGTATTATTAGACTTGGCGTACCCGCAGGCGCACAGCAGGCATTGTTTTCGGTTGGGATTATGGTAATGACCAGCCTGGTAAACAGCCACGGGTCAGATTTTATGGCAGGCTTTAACGGGGCAAACAAGCTGGATACCTTTGCTTTTATGCCCATTCAAAGCTTTGGTACGGCAGCTACCACCTTTGTGGGGCAAAATATTGGCGCAGGACGTTTAGATCGTGTAAAAACCGGCGTACATTGGACACTTTTCATGTCTTGTGGTTTCAGTATTTTTGTGGCTGCATTGCTGGTTCCGGCAGCACCCACCATGATGCGTCTGTTTAACCAGGAGCCTCAGGTAATTGCCGCAGGGGTTGATTACCTAAGATGCATGATGCCTTGGTTGTGGATGCTTGCCATTATGTTTACCCTCAGCAGTATTATGCGCGGTGCAGGCGAAATGATGATACCCATGGTTACAAGTATTATATCACTATGGTTGGCACGTGTGCCCGCTGCGTATCTCATCAATGCTGTTTGGGGCAAGGAGTTTATGTTTTATTCCTACCCCGTTGGCTGGGTAATGGGGCTGGCCATTGTATGCCCCGCCTATTTTAAGGGGCGCTGGCGTGAAAAATCGGTGGTGCATCGTGGAGAGAGCGGCTTCACAGAATGACGTACCGTTTTAAGGTTAAGTTAATATAAAGCAAAAGGGCTTCGGCATTGCCGAAGCCCTTTTGCTAATATGTTTGGAAGTGGTTATCTAAAAATAAGCACGTACATCAAAATGAACAAAGCAGACAGGATGTACATCAAAGCGGGAACTTCCTTGGCTTTGCCTCTGGCAACCTTGATGACGGTGTAGGAGATAAATCCAAAACCGATGCCATCAGCAATGCTGTAAGCAAAGGGCATAATGGCAATGGTAAGGAATGCGGGCAGAGCAATTTCAAAGTCATTCCAGTTGATGCTGGCAGCACCCTTAAGCATAAACACACCTACGATAATCAAGGCAGGGGCGGTAGCAGCACCGGGGATGATGCCTGCAACGGGAGCCAGCAGAATGCTGACCAGGAACAGCAGACCGGTAACCAAAGAGGTAAGACCGGTACGTCCGCCTTCCTGGATACCGGTGGAAGACTCAACATAGGTGGTAACGGTGGAGGTACCCAGGCAGGCACCGGCGCAGGTAGCAATGGCGTCTGCAATCAGAGCTTTGTCACCCTTGGGCAGGTTACCGTCTTCATCCAGCATACCGGCGTTTCCGGCAGTACCGATGAGGGTTCCTACAGTATCAAACATATCGACAATGCAGAAGGTAACCACAGCGGTAACAAGAGGAACAATACCGCTTACCATCAGGCCTGCAAAGTCAAACTGGAACATTGTCATGGTGATGTTGCCAATGTGAGACATGGTAAGGGTTTCGGGAATAGAAGTAAGACCCATGGGGAAGGCAATGATGGTAGAAATAATAATGCCGATAAAAATGGCACCCTTTACGTTGTAGGCAATGAGGACACCGGTGATGAGGATACCGATAACAGCAAGCAGTGCGCCGCCGCTGGTAATGGCTCCCATGTCAGTGTAGCTGCCGCCTTCGGGGCCAAAGCACTGCACAATGCCGGCATTGATGAGGCCGATGAAAGCAATGAACAGGCCGATACCGGCGGAAATTGCACTTTTGAGGAAAGGGGGAATAGAGGCAATGATTTTTGCACGCAGGGGAGAAATGGTAATAAGAAGAAACAGCAAGCCGGAGATAAATACAATGGTCAAAGCCTGCTGCCAGGTGTAGCCCATGCCAAAGCACAGGGTAAAGGTGAAGAAAGTGTTGAGGCCCATGCCGGGAGCCTGGGCAAAGGGGACGTTAGCAAGGAATGCGGTAAGTGCGCAGCCAATGGCAGCAGACAGGCAGGTGGCTACCATAACAGCGGTGTAATCCATACCGGCCATAGAAAGATAACTGGGGTTGACAAAGATGATGTATGCCATTGCAAAAAAGGTAGTAATACCTGCGATGACCTCGGTGCGAACACTGGTCCCGTGTTCCTTCAGCTTAAAAAAGCGTTCCATAAAGCAAATGCCCTCCTGTGTAATTTCACACTACTCTATTTGCAGGGGCTTGTCCCCTGTAAACCAAAAAATAAAAGCGGCAGATAGTTCCGCCGCTAAAATCGAAAAGAACGCCCATGGTCTGTCAGCCAAAAGCCAATCAGCCCGCAGATCGGTACCTTCCAATAGTCGGGCCATTTACGGCAGCCCGGTAGAGACGTCGGCACCTTATTTGCCGAGGTATATTGGGTAGTTTCATATAAAATTCTGATAACTCTATTATAGTGTATCAGGCAAAAGTCGTGCAATCGCAAAGATGCATAAAGATGTCATCGTTTGTTCACAATTTTCTCATAAAGATGGCAAAAGACGAGGGAATATTGCAAATTAGCTGTAAAAAACAATAAATATTACACCTTACATCCTCTGTTGTGACCAAAAGAGTGGTCGCAAGGAGTAGCGGCAACATAATACTAAAATCACGCAAATATGTATAGTGCAATACCGTACGATTTTAAGCCTTACCGTTACCCAAAGCTTTGTTCTAGAAAGGAACACATAAAAAAGCCGTTGTATTTGTATACAAAAACAACGGCTTTCAGCATAATTCTCAGTAATGTAAGCGTGCAAATTTCCTCAGGGTATCCACCATCTGGTCAGAGGGTTCAAAAATCAAAGAACCTTTGCCTTGGGACCCCTTGTATAAAAGCTGCCAGCGTCCTTTGGCATCGGCAGCAGAAGAACAATCAATGACCTTAGCGCCTGTGGCAGGGGTACCTCCATATACCGCAAGCTCTTCCATTTGGTCAGGCTTTATGGTAAGCAGGTGCTTGCGGCGTGCCTGCGCATAAATAATATCAATATCCAAATCTCCATTGGTTACGCTGTATTCATACTCCACCTGCTGACGCTGTAAAAGTGCCCAGCACCCCCAGCCGGCTGCTACGGCCAGTAGTACACCCAGCACCGGCCCGGCCAGCAACACAGAAGTTAGGATAACAAGAGCTGCTGCTGCCACCAGTACAATTTGAAAAATGCGAGTTGTAGCAGTAGGTTTTCGTGCTACAATCTTTTCTAAAAAATGATCCTGCATGGAAAAACTCCTTTCGACCCCTTTGCCTGCAAAAAGCTTATTTTGCTTTGCTGCTGGCATTTACCCATGTGGCTTTGCCACAGGTATTAAGATAGAAAATGTGTCTGCCAAAAGCAGATGTATCAGAAAGAATGCTCTGTATTATTTATTGTAACATAGGAAATATCATTACTCAATAAACTTTTAAGATGTTAATAGATAATGACTCCCCGGTTGGTAGATTTATTAGCCAATGCTCTTATTTGGCAGCATTGCTGTGCTTTTCTTTTTCCCGTTCTTCTCTGGCAATTTGTTCGGTTAACTCAAACAGGGGAATACCCAGCTCACTTTGTGCACGATAGTCGCCGTCTCCGCTGCGCACATAGCTTTCATTTCGTATGTCCCCTTCCAGATAAATGGGTTTTTGGCAAAAGTCAGCTTCAGGAACCTCCAGAACAATCACATCTTTATGGTCTACGGTTTGAATATAGATTCCGCCTTTTGTCACAACATTTTTACTGACTTTTTGGGGATTGTTCAGGGTTGCCCAAATTTCTTCCACCATGGCTGCCGCGTCATACAGCCCGCAGGGACGCAGGGTTTTATCCTCCAGCTCTTCCACCCCAAGCAAAATAATGCCGCCGCTTGTGTTGGCAAAGGCAGAATAGGTTTCCCACAGGCTTTCCGGAAGTCCGCCGGTGGCCTGCTTGGCCTCCAGCGTGGCTGTTTCATGGTTTTGCAAAGCTAATAATGCCTTTACGTCAATCATGGGGTGGCTTCCTTTCTGCTGTGGTCAGCCTGTTTTAAGCAGCAGTAGCGTTTGCTGTGGTATTATTGATTATTCAACAAAACTGGCAACCTCTTCTATAATCTTACGCTTTTTGGGGCGTAGTGGTGCATCGGCAGCATATCCCACACATAGAATCAACCTTACTCTGCCAGAGGGCAGTTTGATAACCCGGTGAAGCTGTTTTTCGTCAAACCAGCCAAGAATGCAGGTGGAAAGGCCCTGGTCGGTGGCCTCAAGGCAAAAATGTGCGGCGGCAATGCCCACGTCTATTTGCGCATACTGCTGCTTTTTTACCAGTCCACCCAGCTTGGCACTCAGGTTTGCGGGCTGCTCGCTGACAATGACCAAAGCGGGGCACTCGCTGGCAAAGCGATTCATGCCCATACTCTGGGTGCATGTTGCAACCTGAGCCAACAGCTCCGGGTTGGTGACTACCGTAAAGTGCCAGGGCTGGCTGTTGCAGGCGGAGGGTGCTATACGGGCAGCCTCCAGACACTGCAGCAGCTTTTCTTTGGGAACAGGCTCGCTTTTATAAGCACGGCAGCTTTCCCGGGCTGCGGCCAAAGACATAAAATCCGTCATATCAGGTTCCTTTCCGTTCATTGCAGGTTTGGTAAATTGCTGCTGCCACCCACAAGGCTTTACAAGTGTGGTTTGAATCAGCAAAAATAAACCTACCTGCGGCCGTACCATGATAAATACTTACATAATGATTATTATACCCTCAATTGAGGTGAAAGAAAAGGAAAAAGAGAGAGCCTTGCAGCCAGCAAAGCTCTCTTTGTTGATATGGACGGTGAAAAAAATAATTTTGGATGAAGCATTTAAGACTTTGGCAAAGCATGCATCTTTTTTTGGTACAGAACAAAAAATGTGATGGTTATCAGCAGACACAAAAATTCTGAAGCGCCGGTGGCCACCCAAATGCCGCTGTCACCAAACACAGCTGCCAGAACAGACAGGCACAGCACCAACAGCACAAGACTGCGCGCCAGTGAAATGGTAAAGGAGTACCGTGGGCGCTCTATGGCGGCAAAATAGCCTGCCATAACAACATTGATGCCCATCATTAAGAAAGAGATGGAAAACAGGCGCAGCGCCTGGGCAGTGTAGGCGAAAATTTCAGCACTTTCCCGGCGGATAAACAGCGACACAATGACCTCTGCCCCCACCTGTACCAAAGCAAAAATGGCAACAGCGGCAACACCCACCGTGGTAAGGGCATACCGTAGCAGCAGCTTGCAGCTGGCAGTTTCGCCTTTGCCAAAATGATAACTTACCAGAGGCTGCATGCCTTGTGTGGTACCGGTCATGGTCATTAGCACCAGAGTGTTGACATAGGAGATAACGGTGTAGCTTACTACTCCCGACTCACCGATGACCCGCAGAATGGTAAGGTTAAACAAAAAAATGACCAGTCCGCCGGAAAGCTCGGTGATGCCGTCAGCCAGACCGATGGGCACAATGCGTTTGTAAATACCAAGGTCAATGGGAAAGCGGCAAAACCGAAGTTTTTTTGCTTTGCGGGTAAAGTAGATAAAAAAGATGATGGTAGACACCACCTGGGCAATACCCGTGGCAACGGCTGCACCCAGAACACCCCAGCCAAAACGGATGACAAAGAGATAATCCAGTAGCACGTTGGTAAGCCCACAGCTGATAACGCCTACGGCGGATACCTGAGGGGTACCGTCGGTTTTTACCAGAACTTCCATGTTGTACGAAACAATAAAGAAGCCTGCAAAGGAGGCAATTCCCGTCAGATAGCTTTTTACATAGGGCAGGGTAGAAGGGGTAGCACCCAAAAAGTGGGCAATTGGCTCGGCAAACACCACGCCTAAGATGGTAATGAATATTGATATGATGGCAAGAAGAACAACGTTTTGGGTAAAAATACTGCTGGCCTCCCGGGGCTTGCCCTGGCCCAGCAGCATTGCCGTTACGGTAGAGGTACCGGTGGCAAACACCAGTCCAATGGCAAAGATGAAGATGGTAAAAGGGGACGCCAGGTTTACAGCAGCCAGAGCTGTTTCACCACAGCCCCAGGCCACAAAGATTCCATCCACCATGGTGTACAGTGAAAAAATCCACATGGAAATGATGGATGGAGCCGCAAAATGAAAAAACTTTTTTTTAAGAGACAAAATAAAACCTCCGAACCTTGCTGCTGAAAGTATAATTGCTGCAAATACTATTTTTGCTGTGAATAGCTGCATATTTCCTTGCTTTTTAGTATAAACCCTCGTATAATACGAATGTCAAGCCTGTGTATTGTAAAAATGATTACCAATACCTACAGGCTGCGATAATGATACAAAACAGGAGTACGGTATTTTGAACAGAGGAGAAAACATGAAGCAGGGATACCGCATCAAAGAAATTGCCAAGCTGTACGGTGTTTGTGCCGATACACTGCGATATTATGAGGAACAGGGTATTCTCACCCCCGAGCGGGGCGAAAATAACTATAGAATTTACAGCATTCAGGATATTTGCAATCTCAACGTCATTCGGGAGCAGCGAGAGCTGGGCATCCCTATGGAACGTATTCGGGAATATATTACCGGACGGCAGGTGGAATCCACCCTTGCTATGATGAGCGAGGAAGAAGAGATTGTAGAACGCCAAATAGCCAGGCTTGTTCAAGCAAAGCAGGATTTGGCCCGAAGAAAAAAAGACATCAGGGACGCAGTGGAGCTTAAAGCAGATACGCCAAGGATGTTGACCTTGGAGGCACGCACCTGCTACCAGCTTAGTGACCGAGCCATTCAGGATGCCAACATGGACTTTATGCTCAAAAAGCTGGAAAAACGTCATGAGGCGGTACTGCAGGCACTGGATAGCGAAAAAATAGCAGGTGTTTTGGACAGCAATGCACTGAAAAAAGGCAAATATGACCGTTTTACCGCGGTACTGCTCATTGTAGAGGGGGCACAGGAATGGGACAGGCTGCTGCCTGCCGGGGAGTATGCCAGCATTGTGTATCGGGGTGCCTACAGCCAGCAAGGCAGGGCAGTGAGACAGTTGCTGGATTTTGTTAAAAGAAAGAGACTGAAGCCTCTGGAAGCCCCTATTGAAATTTATCATATTGATGCGCATGAAACCCTTTTACAAGAAGAATATGTTACCGAAATACAGGTCTTAGTAAAGCAGGCCGAAAATTAAAACAGTTTTTTGCAATTTTTTTCTTTACACGGCTAAAGCATTGTGCTATAATTTCGCTAATAAAATGATTAACTTTGCTGATACATGCCCGGAAAGAGCAACTTTCCAACAGGGCGGAAAGGCCGTGCACAAAATGAAAAACTTTGCTGCAAAAGCTGAATTTTTCTTTTTTAGCTTTAGCTTTACCTACTTTTATGGTAAGGCTTTTTTGGGTTTTTCCGTTGGGACAAAGTTGTATGGTGCGTTGTAACAGGCGCAAACCAAACATACAGCAGTCTTATGGCGGGAAACCGCTGTAGGGCTGCTTTTTTTATATACTTATACTTATATGGCTGCTGCAGCTAGGGCTTCTCACAAACGTCCAAATAGAAACTAAACCTCAGAATGGAGCATGAACAATGATACTGGTACTAAAGAAAGACCCTGATGAACGTCAACTAAAAAACTTGCTGGATTGGCTTTCCGCCATGGGGATACAAACACACCTGTGCGAAGGAAAGTATCAAAACGTGCTGGGGCTCATCGGTGATACCTCTCTGGTAGACATCGACCTTGTGCGCAGCATGGATATTGTGGAGGATGCCAAGCGCATTCAGGAACCCTATAAAAATGCCAACCGAAAATTTCACCCTGACGATACAGTCATCGAAATTGGCAGCTTAAAACTGGGTGGCGGTCATTTTCAGATGATTGCGGGTCCTTGCTCGGTGGAGTCGGAGGAACAGATTGTTACCGTAGCCAAGCAGGTGAAGGCAGCGGGTGCCACACTGCTGCGTGGGGGTGCTTTTAAGCCTCGCACCTCACCCTATGCCTTCCAGGGGCTGCGGGCACAAGGGCTGGAGCTGCTGCTGCGAGCCAAGGAAGCCACCGGCATGCCCATTGTCACCGAAATTATGGAGGCAAGCCACATTCCCCTGTTTGAGGATGTTGATGTCATTCAGGTAGGAGCACGCAACATGCAGAACTTTGAGCTGTTAAAAGAGCTGGGCAACCTGGATAAGCCTATTTTGCTCAAGCGCGGCCTTGCCAACACCCTGCAGGAGCTGCTAATGAGTGCCGAGTATATTATGGCGGGAGGCAACCAAAAGGTTATTTTGTGTGAGCGTGGAATCCGTACCTTTGAAACCGCTACCCGCAACACGCTGGATTTATCGGCTATCCCTTTGCTTCATGGTATGACCCATCTGCCGGTCATTGTAGACCCCAGCCATGCCACCGGTATC
The DNA here is from genome assembly GCA_023431215.1 of Bacillota bacterium. Lineage (GTDB taxonomy): Bacteria > Bacillota > Clostridia > Oscillospirales > Ruminococcaceae > Angelakisella. The sequence continues at coordinate 29,874 of JAEYXR010000119.1, read as the reverse complement.
TCCCGCCTGGTAAAGCCCATGTCTTTGGCTGCGGCTGCCTGTGGTGCAGACGGACTGATTATTGAGGTGCACAACGACCCCCGCCATGCTTTGTGCGACGGGCCTCAGTCGTTGCTGCCTCAGCAGTTTGAGGAGATTACCCGTGATGTAAGGAGTATTTTGCCCATTGTAAGTAAGACGCTGGGCTAAGGTAATACCGCACAATTCACGGCTAGTGCCTTAAGCATTGTTTCACTTGCAAATTTTCTGTCATATTTCACAAAAATACTCGCAATGCAAGAAGTATTAGCCGTGTTTTTTGTTTTATCTGTCAAACTAACTGACGCGATACAACGCTTAGAATTATGCAGTGTTGCCCTGACAGTTGTTTGTGCAGCAGAAAGGAGCCAAACCCATGGAAACCATAACAATTCATGTAGAGCCTGATTATGAGGTGCTTGTTGGGCGGGGCGTACTGGATACCCTTGGAGAGCTGGCGGCAAAGGTGGTGCAGGGACGGGTAGCTGCCCTTATCACCGATGATGCGGTGGACGGTCTGTATGGACAAAAAGCCCAGAAAGCGCTGCGCCAAGGCGGTTTTGAGGTTTGCCGTTATGTATTTCCCCATGGCGAACCCAGCAAAAATTTGGACACATGGGGCAAAATCCTCTGTTTTTTGGCAGAGCAAAAATTGGGACGCTCTGATGTGGTCATTGCCTTGGGTGGCGGCGTTACTGGTGATATGGCGGGGTTTGCCGCCGCCGTTTATCTGCGGGGCATTGCCTGTATTCAGGTGCCTACCACGCTGCTGGCAGCCATCGATTCCTCCGTAGGGGGTAAAACAGCGGTAGACCTGCCACAGGGCAAAAACCTGGCAGGTACCTTCCACCAGCCGTCACTGGTGGTGTGCGACCCCGATCCTCTTACCACCTTGCCCCCGGAGATTTTGGCAGACGGCATGGCCGAGGCCATCAAAACCGCCGTCATTGGCGACAGAGAGCTTCTTAACCTGTTGAGCCGCCAAAGCATTGGCATTCGCCAGTGGGAGGAAATCATTCTGCGCTGTGTAGAGGTCAAGCGGCAGCTGGTAGAGCGTGACGTACTGGACAACGGAGACCGTCAGCTGCTGAATTTGGGTCATACCATGGCCCACGGCATAGAAAAATTAAGCGGTTACCAAATATCTCATGGACATGCGGTGGCCATGGGCACTGCAGCCATTACAAAGGCAGCGGCAAAGCTTGGTGTTTGCAGTCCACGGTGTGCAGAGGATATATTGGCAGCACTTAAGACAAGAGGGCTTGCAACAGACATTGCCTATTCTGCCACAGATTTGGCAGAGGCAGCCGTAAGCGATAAAAAGCGCCGTGGTGGCATTATTACGCTTGTACTGCCCAAGGAAGTGGGAGAATGCATTCTGTATCCCGTAAAAATAAGTGAGCTTGCCCATATTTTTGCTTTGGGGTTGGAGGAAAGCACATGGAAGTAACAGTTTGCCCCACAAAGCTTTGTGGAACGGTAGACGCTCCGGTTTCCAAATCGGCCGCCCACCGTGCTTTCATCTGTGCCGCATTGGCCAATGCTCCGGTTAAGCTGCATCTGCCCCAAACCAATGATGATATAGAGGCTACCATGGGCTGCCTTACCGCCCTTGGCGCCCAATTTATAAGGAATGAGACTCACCTTTGCGTCCGCCCTGTATGGGGGCATCTTCCCAAAGCTCCCCCTGTGTTAGATTGTGGAGAAAGCGGCTCTACCCTGCGGTTTTTGCTGCCTGTGGCGGCAGCCTTGGGGGGAGCAGACTTTGTAGTGCATGGGCGACTGGAGCAGCGTCCTTTGTCCCCCTTGCGCCGCGTGCTGGAGGCTCATGGCTGCACCCTCAGCTTGGAGGGTCACTGGCCTCTCCAGGTGCGTGGCAGCCTTTGCGGAGGGGAGTATGCCCTTGCGGGTGATGTTAGTTCCCAGTATTTTTCGGGATTGTTGCTGGCGTTACCGCTGGTAAAAGAACAATGCCGGCTACGCTACACCACACCCCTGGAGTCTGCTCCCTATACAGAAATGACACGCCTTGCCATGGCACAGTTTGGGGTAACCACGGTGCCTCAGGCAGACGGATGGGTTTTGCCTGCCGGGCAACAATATACGGCGCCCCAGGGAGTGGTCAGCGTGGAAGGAGACTGGTCTGCCGCCGCTTTTTGGCTGGTGGCGGGGGCACTTGGCGGTGCTGTCACCGTACGGGGGGTAAATGCCCATTCTCCCCAGGGAGACCGTGCCGTGGTATCGCTTTTGAGGCAGATGGGTGCGGAGATTACGTTTGGGCAGAACAGCGTCACCGTCCGGCAGAGCAGACTTACTGCATTGCAGGCAGACTTTTCTCAAATTCCGGATCTACTTCCCATACTGGCGGTGGCAGCGGTTTTTGCGGAAGGCGTAAGCCGTTTTTATGGTGCTCAGCGCCTGCGTGACAAGGAAAGTAACCGTCTTGCAGCCATGACCCAATGCCTGAATGCCTTGGGAGCAGCGGTGGAAGAAACCGCAGACGGATTGGTGATACAAGGAAAGCCTGCTTTAAACGGCGGGTTGGTAGACAGCTGGGGAGATCACCGCATTGCCATGTCTATGGCGGTGGCGGCGCTGAGGTGTACCCACCCTGTCACCATTACAGGGGGAGAAGCCGTAAGCAAATCTTACCCCGGGTTTTATCAGGACTTTAAGAAGTTGGGAGGCGGTGTTATTGGCGGCTAGTATTGGCAATCAGCTGAAAATAACCTTATTCGGTCAGTCCCACTCCAAAGGGATGGGAGTGGTGATAGACGGTTTGCCAGCCGGAGAGACCATTGATTTAGTAAGGGTACAGGCTTTTTTGGAGCGCCGTGCCCCGGGACGTGACGCCACCGCTACCGCCCGAAAAGAAACGGACAAAGCGGAAATTTTATCTGGTTTGGTAGAAGGCGTTACCTGTGGTGCACCACTATGTGCCGTCATTACCAACACAGATACACGTTCGCGGGATTATGAAGAGCTGCGTGCCAAGCCACGTCCCGGCCATGCCGACTATACGGCATGGGTCAAAAGCGGCATGGCCCACGATATCCGCGGCGGTGGGCAGTTTTCCGGCCGGCTGACAGCACCGCTCTGCTTTGCCGGAGCAGTTGCCCTGCAGCTGCTGGAGAAAAGGGGCATTACCGTCGGTGCACATATTGCGTCTGTTGCCGATATCCGCGATACCGCCTTTGACCCTGTCTCCACCACACCGGAGCTGTTGAAAGAAGTATCCGCAAAGCACCTTGCTGTTATCAGCGACAGCAAGGGAACGGCCATGCGGGAGGCTATTTTGGAAGCCAAGGCCCAAGGCGACTCGGTGGGTGGCGTTGTGGAATGCTGCGTGCTGGGGTTACCTGCGGGCTTGGGAGAAGCTTTTTTTGGCAGCATAGAAAGCCGACTTGCAGCCATGCTGTTTTCTATTCCTGCAGTAAAGGGTGTGGATTTTGGCACAGGCTTTGGGGTGGCACAGCTTTTGGGCTCTCAAAACAACGATGCCTTTACCTATGACCAAACAGGGCGCATCATCACCAAAACCAACAACCACGGCGGTATTTTGGGTGGTATTACCACCGGCATGCCCCTGCTGCTGCAGGCGGCATTTAAGCCTACCCCCTCTATTGCCACAGAGCAGCAAACAGTAGATTTGCAGCAGCACAAAAACACCACTCTTACCGTTACAGGGCGGCACGACCCGTGCATAATGCCCAGGGCGGTACCGGTGGTGGAGGCTGCAGTTGCGGTAACACTGCTGGATATTTTACAGGAGGAGCATCAGTGATGACACAGATAGAGTCCTTGCGCCAGCAAATAAACAGTATTGATAAGGAGTTGCTTGCGCTGTTTGTACAGCGTATGGATACTTCTGTAAAAATAGCGGACTACAAAGCCGCAAATGGCCTTCCCACACTGGATGAAGCTCGCCAGCAGCAGATATTGGACCGTGTAGCGACAGAGGTGCCCCAGGAGCTTAGCGACTATGCCAGAGTTTTGTACACCACACTTTTTGACCTGAGCCGCAGCCTCCAAAACAGCCGTCGCAGCATGAATACCCCCATGGGGGAACAGCTTCGTCAACTTACGGCAAGGCCTTTGGGAGAATTTCCCCAAAGTGCAACGGTAGCTTGCCAGGGCATTGCGGGGGCATATAGCCAGCAGGCGGCCTCCAAGCTGTTTGCCGACCCCAATATTTTGTACTTTAAAAGCTTTGAAGGGGTGTTTGCAGCCGTAGAGCAGGGGTTGTGCCGCTACGGTGTTTTGCCTCTGGAAAACAGCACAGCAGGCTCTGTAAACGCAGTGTATGATTTGCTTCATAGTCGATGCTGCCATATTGTCCGCAGCGCACGGCTGCCCATAGAACACGCGCTGTTGGTACCCAGGGGCACAAGGCTGGAGGATATTACCGAAATTTTCTCCCATGAGCAGGCTTTGCGCCAGTGTGAAAGCTTTATAAAAAGCCTTGCCGATGTGAAAACTACCGTTTGCGAAAATACTGCATCAGCTGCCAGAATGGTTGCGGAATCGGGCAGGACCGATGCAGCGGCCATTGCTTCGCCCTGTTGCGGGGAACTGTATGGTCTTACCGTGCTGGGCAAAAAGATACAGGACACCACCAACAATGCCACACGCTTTGTGTGTATCTCCCGCCAGCCGGAGCTTTGGCCGGGAGCCGACCGTGTGAGCCTGATGATGACCCTGCCCCACCGCAGCGGCAGCTTGTATGGTGTGCTTTCTCGTTTTGCGGCATTGGGCCTAAACCTTACCAAGCTGGAAAGCCGTCCCATTCCACAGCGGGACTTTGAGTTTTTATTCTACTTTGACTTGGCTGCACGCCCCGATGACCCCCGCTTGAGTTCTCTGCTGGAGCAGTTAAGCGCCGACCTGCCGGAGGTCACCTTTCTTGGCGGGTATACTGAGGTGTAGCACCAAAGACGCAGTTTTACACAGAAAGAAGGATGCGCCGTGGAATACGGACTCATTGGACAAACACTGGGACACAGTTTTTCTCCTTTCATCCATAAAGGTATGGGGATTGAGCAGTATGAGCTTTGCCCCATGGAACCGGATGCACTGGGGGCCTTTTTATGCCGCGGAGATTTTAAGGGGCTTAATGTTACCATTCCTTATAAGCAGGCGGTAATGCCCTACTGCAAGGAGTTAAGCCCCCGTGCCAAAAGTATCGGCTGCGTCAATACCATTCTCAAGCGTTCCGACGGCAGCCTGTATGGCGAGAATACCGATTACTATGGGCTTTTGTCCCTTGCCAGGCAGGCTGGTATCAGCTTTTTGGGCAAAAGGGTACTGATTTTGGGCAGCGGGGGTACCAGCTTGACTGCCCGTGCTGTGGCAGAGGGTGAGGGGGCATCACAAATTACTGTGGTTTCCCGGAGAGGGCCTGTTACCTATGAACAGCTGGGTAGTTATGCAAATACTCAGGTTATCATCAATACCACTCCGGTGGGGATGTTTCCTCATAACGGGGTTGCACCCATTGAGTTAGGCTTGTTTCCGCACTGTGAGGGTGTGCTGGATGTGGTATATAACCCTTTAAAAACAGAATTGATTTTAGAGGCCGAGAGCAGAGGAATTCCCTGTGCAGGTGGGCTATGGATGCTGGTGGCCCAGGCATGGAAAGCGGACGAACTTTTTTTGGGGCATTCCATTTTACAGGAACAAGCCCAAAAGGTTTATCAAGAATTGGTACAAAAGCAGAAAAATATTGTGCTGATAGGCATGCCCGGCAGCGGCAAAACCTCAGTGGGCAGGGCTTTGGCACAAGCATTGTCTCGTCCTTTTGTGGACACAGATGCACAGATTGAGACAAGGGCAGGAAAACCCATCCCTCAAATTTTCAGCGAGGACGGCGAACCGGTGTTCAGAAGCTATGAGTCACAGGTAATTGCAGAAGCGGGTGCTGCAACCGGAACGGTAATTGCCATTGGCGGAGGCGGTGCCATGACAGAGCAAAACCGCCGTTCATTGGCACAGAATGCGACCATTGTGCTGCTGGAACGAAAACAAAGCGCTTTGCAGCTTGGGAAAGGAAGACCCTTAAGCACAGATGCCAATGCTGTGGCAGAGCTGTGGAACAAACGAATGCCTGTGTATCGTGCATTTGCCCATCTTTTGGCAGACAACAACGGAGCTATGGAGGATACGGTGGCCTGGATTAAAAAGGAGTGTATAAAATGAAGCTGCTGGTACTAAGCGGACCCAACTTAAATATGCTGGGAATACGGGAACCGGGAATTTACGGGAACGAGAGTTACCAAAATCTCATAGAATATGTACGCGGGGTATGTGCAGAACTTGGGGATGAGGCTGAATTTTTTCAGTCCAACCACGAGGGTGCGCTGGTAGATGCCATTCAAAATGCCTATGGACGGATGGATGGCATTATCATCAACCCTGCGGCTTACACTCATACCAGCGTGGCCATATTGGACGCGGTAAAAGCAGTGGGTATTCCAACGGTAGAGGTGCATCTCACGGACATTGCCCAGCGGGAGGAATTCCGAAAGGTCTCCTATGTGTCGGTAGCCTGTGTCAAGTCTATTTGTGGCCTTGGCTTTGAGGGTTACCGGCAGGCAGCAGTATTTCTTCATGAGCTACTGGCACAGACAAAGGCCCAATAAGTGCCTTTGCCCGGGGCGGAAATGAGGATGCGCCTAAATCCATTCTGAGCCGGGTACGAAAGGAGTGGCGGGCATGAAAAAACGATATAGCAGACAGCCGGGCTACCAAAAGCTGTCCTTGGAGGAAGCCCGGGTATTGATGAAGGGCAGTACCATTTGGGTGCTGGTAGACGTACGAGACACCGAGGAGTATGAGACATGGCATCTGGAAGGTGCAATTTCTATTCCCGGGGTAGAAATGACACGTTTGGCACCACAAATGCTGCCCAATAAAGATGTTCCGGTGATGGTATACTGCGATACCGGTGGCAGAAGCCGGGTAGCAGCCCAGATTCTTGCAGCCTTGGGTTACACCACAGTGTATGATTTGGGCGGATGCCCTTGTCCTCCGGAATTTTGCACTCCTGACCCGGAATAAGGCGATACAATTTGTGATTTGCTAATTTTCTGATTAAATTTTGACAGCAAAGAATGCAGCCGGCTTATGCCGGCTGCATTCTTTATATCATTACATTATAAAGTAAAATCGGCCATGCGAGCCAGATAAACCCGCATGGCCTAAAATTTTTATTGAATCCTTATTCTTCATTCCAGTCTTTGGCGCGGCTCACTGCCTTGCTCCAGCCATGGAGCAGCTTGCAACGCTGGGTGTCCTCCATGTCAGGATGATACAGCTTATCCAAGGTCCATTGTGCACGAATATCCTCCAGGCTGTCCCAAACACCTACCGCTAAACCGGCAAGATAAGCAGCCCCTAATGCGGTGGTTTCACGAATCATGGGGCGGCGGATGGTTTGGTTGTTGATATCCGCCTGGAACTGCATCAGGAAGTTGTTGGCAGAGGCGCCACCGTCTACCCGCAACTCGGTAAGAGGAATACCGGTGTCCCGCACCATGGCATCCAGAACATCATGGGTTTGGTACGCTATGCTCTCCAGCGCGGCACGAATGATATGACGGCGGTTGGCACCCCGGGTCAGCCCCAAAATAGCGCCGCGTGCGTACATATCCCAGTGGGGCGCCCCCAGGCCGGTAAAGGCAGGTACCACATAAACACCGTTGCTGTCCTCTACCGAGGTAGCAAAGTATTCGGTGTCCCGGGCATCCGAAACAAGGCGGAGCTCATCGCGAATCCATTGAATGACAGCACCGCCTACAAACACGCTGCCCTCCAAGGCGTATTGAACTTTGCCGTTAAGGCCAACTGCAATGGTGGTAAGCAGACCGTTTTGGCTCTGGTACATTTCCTCACCGGTATTCATCAGCAAAAAGCAGCCGGTGCCATAGGTGTTTTTGGCATCGCCCTTATCAAAACAGGTCTGACCAAACAGTGCTGCCTGCTGGTCTCCGGCACAGCCGGCAAGGGGCACCTTGACACCTTCAATGTTGACGGTGCCATAAACTTCGCTGGAGTTTTTAACCTCAGGCAGCATGGACATGGGGATACCCAGTGCATCACAGATCCTTTTATCCCAGCACAAATCGCGAATATTATACAACATGGTGCGGCTGGCATTGGTGTAGTCGGTAACATGTGCAGCGCCGCCGGTGAGCTTCCAAATAAGCCAGGTATCCACCGTACCAAACATCAGTTCACCTGCTTCGGCTTTTTCACGGGCTCCGGGTACATTGTCCAAAATCCACTTAATTTTGGTGCCCGAAAAATAAGCATCTACCAGCAAACCGGTGGTTTCCTTTATGTAAGAGGTCAGCTCCTTGTCTTTTTTCAGATCTTCGCACAGGGGTGCGGTGCGGCGGCACTGCCAAACAATGGCGTTATAAATCGGGCGGCCTGTAGAACGCTCCCAAACAATGGTGGTTTCACGCTGGTTGGTAATGCCAATCGCGGCAATATCCTTGGGAGAAATACCACTTTTTGCCAGCACCTCAATCAAAACACCATACTGTGAGGCGTAAATTTCCATGGGGTCATGCTCAACATAGCCGGGTTTTGGGTAGCGCTGTGTAAACTCCTTTTGCGCAATATCCACAATATTTTGCTGGCTGTCAAAAATAATGCATCGGGAACTGGTAGTACCCTGGTCCAAAGCAATAATGTATTTTTCCATGATTCTGATAAACCCCTTTCTTACAAAGAAAAAAGAGCATAACAAAGCAAGGCCTGCCTTGTTAAGCTCTCACACAATCTCTGGTTTAAGTATAATTGCCGCTTTTGGCCTTTGTCAAGAAAAAGGGGGCATCAGTGGTGCGTTTGTTCTAAAATCGGCGTTACATACAATAAGACAACTATTTTTTTAGAGGTTTTGTCTACACGTTTTCCAAAGTATAAAATCAGTGCGATAAGCGGATTGCATTATCAAAAACTACTTTTATATGTGCAATCAATCGGGCTAGGCTGAAACAGGTGCCAATGTTGCATTTTTAATCAAAAACTTTTATACTTATTTCAACGCAATTTTCCAATTTTCAAATAAAGAAAAAGTAAGGGGCAATAAAGATGGGGCTTTTTAGTGCGAATTTTGACAGACCGGGGCCGGGCATACCCAAGGATGCACCAAAGAAAAAAGGCGTCGCTCTGTTTATTGATATTTTAGGCCGGGAATTTTGGTCGCTGCTGCAGCTTAATCTTATCTACCTGCTTTGCTGCCTTCCTATTATTACCATTGGACCTGCTACGGCTGCGCTTAGCCGTACCACAGTAACCATGGTACGGGACGAAAATGTCTACCCCATTCGTGATTTTAAAGAAGCGTTTCAAAAAAACTGGAAGCAGGGCATACTGTTTGGAATTCTTAGCACCATAGTGGTAGGGTTGCAATTGTGGTCATTGCTCCTTATTCTGGCAGTGGGCACACAGGATTCTTCTATGTCCTGGGTGCTGGGCCCTATTTTGGCCTCATCCTTTTTTTGTGTGGGGATCGGCATGTACATTTTCCCCATGATTGCATATGTGCAGCTGCCGTCTAAAAGCATTTTAAGAAACGCTGTGTTTTTGGCGTTTTTAGGCAAGGGGCGTACATTAGCCGCTATGCTGCTGGTGGGTGGACTGAATATGGCTTTGATACTTCTTTGGCCCATGAGTATGATTTTTGCTGTAGTAATTCATTTTTCCCTGACATCTTTACTGACATCCATGTTTGCCTGGCCGGTAATACAAAAATACGTTGTAAACTCGAATCAAGCACAACATGGAGAGGAAGAAGAGGAGTAAATCCCCTATGAATCTTGTGGTTTCCATCAATTCCGGGTATGTGCCGCCGCTTTGCGTCATGCTGCGGTCGCTGTTGGACGCCCAGCCGGAATGTCCTGTTAGCCTATATATTATCCATTCTCAGCTTACAGACGAGGATTTTAAAGTTGTGCGCACACGGGTGCCAGACCAGCGACTCACGATTTTTCCTGTGCCCGTACCCGCAGATTTTTTGCAAGATGCCCCTGTACTGTTTCATTTTCCAAAAGAAATGTATTATCGTATTTTTTCGGCTCAGCTGCTGCCCCGGGAGCTGGACAGAGCATTATATCTTGACCCCGATATGGTCATAAACAGGTCTTTGATGCCGCTTTACAATATGGAGATGGAAGGTGCATTTTTTGCGGCTGCCCGGGCAATCAATCCACTTACCCAGCTGGAATATAAGCGCAGGCTGAATATGCCGGAGGACAGTGAATATTTTAACTCCGGTGTGCTGCTGATGAACCTAGAGGCACTGAGAAAAGATCAGGACCCTCAGCAGGTGCTTACTTTTATAACAGACAACCGTGAAAAGCTGATACTGCCCGACCAGGATATACTCAATGCGTTATACTACAACAAAACACTGCTCCTTGACCCACTGATTTATAATTTTGATGCCAGATATTACGGTACCCTTAAGCTGAAAACACTGGGGCGTATCGATTTGGATTGGATACGTAAAAACACAGCGATTATTCACTACTGCGGTAAGAGTAAACCCTGGCAGGAAAGTTACCGAAGCGATATGGGTATTTTTTATGATGAGACGGAAGACAGCATGATAGCAAAGACAAAGCAGTAATAAAAACCGCCCCGGAGGAAATCTCCGGGGCGGTTTTGGTTTCTATTACATATCCCACTTACTGCACAGGGCGTCCACATCATCGGCAAAGCGGGTGACATCCTTGTTGGCGCCTTCCTCGTACTGTTCGGCAATACGCAGCAAGCGTTTGACAGAGGCCATAAGCCTTGCAAATACACCACTGGGCTGACGTACGCCAGCTTTGCGCTCCTTGGACTCGTGGCGGATGCCCTCTTCCAGACACTCTCCGGTAACAGGGTCGTAGCAGGAGGTAAACAGCGGGGCAATGGTATCCACCTCAAATTTGTCTTCCACCAGCTTTGCAAAGCTTTCACAAACTCCGTTTTCACCGTGGACCACAAAAATACGCTGGGGCTTTGGGTCAAAATGCTCCAGCCAGCGCAGCAGGCCGGCCTGGTCTGCGTGTCCGCTGATGCCGGGCATACGCACTATATTTGCTCGCACGTCAATTTCCTCACCAAAAAGCTTTACAGACTTGGCTCCTTCCTGTAAAGCCCGGCCAAGAGTGCCCACTGCCTGATACCCCACAAAGACAACGGTACATTCCTTGCGCCACAGGTTGTGTTTTAAGTGGTGCTTAATACGGCCGGCCTCGCACATGCCGCTGGCAGAAATAATAATCTTGTTCTGGTCATCAAAGTTGATAGCTTTGGAATCATCACTGGTGATGGAGACCTTTAAGCCGGGAAAAGAAATGGGATTAATTCCTTTTTGCACCAGCTCCATGGCTTCTGGGTCAAAGTAGCCATACATATTTTCGCTGAAGATATGGGTAGCTTCATTTGCCAGGGGACTATCTACATAAACAGGGAAATTGCCGTGCCCCTTTACCATGTTGTTTGCCTTAATTTGGCGTAAAAAGTACAAAAGCTCCTGAGTACGCCCCACTGCAAAGGAGGGAATTACCACGTTGCCCCCTTTATCAAAGGTCTCCTGAATGACCTTGGCAAAGGCTTGGGCATAATCGATGGCAGAGGCCTCATGATTACGGTCGCCGTAGGTAGATTCCACTACGACAATATCGGCTTCCTTTATATACTGAGGGTCGTTGATAAGGGGCTGATTTAAGTTACCCACATCACCGGAAAAAACCAGTTTTTTGGTAATGCCATCCTCGGTAACCCAAATTTCAACACTGGCGGAGCCAAGGAGATGGCCTACATCGGTAAATCTGATTTGAATATCCTGACAAAGATCAACAGTTTGTCCGTATCGGCAGGGAATAAACAGTGAAACGGCACCCTCAGCATCATCCATGGTATACAATGGCTCTATGAGGTCACGTCCGGCACGCTTGCCCTTGCGGTTTTTCCATTCGGCTTCAAACTCCTGAATATGGGCGCTGTCACGGAGCATAATGGCACATAAATCTGTAGTGGCACTGGTGGCGTGTATTTCGCCAGAAAAACCAAGTTTATACAGCAGCGGGATGCGGCCGGTGTGGTCAATATGGGCGTGAGTAACCAGCAGGTAGTCTATTTCTCCCGGGGCAAAGGGAATCTCCTGGTTGTCATACTCATCAGGCCCTTGCTGCAAACCACAGTCAATGAGTATCTTTTTCCCTGCCGCCTCCAGCAGATGACAACTTCCGGTGACTTCGTGGGCTGCGCCCATAAATGATAACCGCATAGAATAACCGCCTTTCTGTGTGTCCCGCATAACAGACAGATATGAGGGAGAAATTTGTTAGCATAAAATAATGTAATGTAAAAAGAAAACAGCGTTCCCCCGGATAGGGGGAAACCGCTGTTCCGTGGTGATTATATTATAGCATAATCAAGACAAAAATAAAATTATTTGTCTAAATATTACAAACTTTGTTTAAAAATACTACTGCCAACTGCTGACACAGGCAGCAGGTTCTTATGGAACCTACTCTAGAATGCTTAACATGCGTCCTTTTTATACGCTTCTAAAACAATAATGTAAGCACCCTGTAAAGAGTTTTGAGCTGTTGATAAAGCTGATAACTTTTCATATCAAAAGTTCAATAACATATGAAAAACCGAAGCATCTGCACAAATTAATGCAGATGCTTCGGTTTTCTACCGGTATGATTGATTACACAACAGACGCTGTGTTCAGCGTTGGTAAGGCACTTTCAAATGAAGTTAATCGTCGATATCGTCCTTGTCATCATTATCTTTATCATCATCATCGTCGGTGTCGTCTTTGCCATCATCGTCATCATCGATGTCGTCTTTGTAATCATCGTCGTCGTCGATGTCGTCTTTGTCATCATCGTCATCATCGACGTCGTCCTTGTCGTCATCGTCATCGTCGATGTCGTCCTTGTCGTCATCATCAACATCGTCGGTGTCGTCTTTGTCATCATCGTCATCATCATCGTCAGTGTCGTCTTTGTCGTCATCATCTTTTTCGCCGTAGACATCGTCCCAGTCTTTACCGCCGTTTTGTTTTTCAAAGATGTCCTCTAAACGGTAGTCGCGCCCTGTAATAAACTCCAGATAATCTTCAACATCTTCTAAATCCAGTTTGTTTTGGGCGGCATAGCTAAACAATTTTTTGATATCGTTATCCGAGAGATCATCCTTTTTGGCAAAGGTATCCAGATATACTATGTCCTTATCAGAAAGAGAATAGCTGCCGTCTTCGTAAAAGTCCAAATCATCCAGGTCTTCCAGCAGGCTGCCTACATTGGCGCCACCGGTATGCAGCAGTGTGATCAGCTCTTTTACAGACATGTTCATCAGCTGCTCAGTGGTAAGGCCTTTGGCGTAGGGTGCAAGCTTTTCTACCAGGGCTTTTTTACCAAATGAGGTGCTGTCATCTTCCTTACGGGCAGCTTTTTTAGACATTTTTTGAGTAAGGATACTGGCGCTTACCTGATGACTTTGCAGAGCATGATGCACCTTGCCGGAAAGCTGCTGCTTCAGGGCATCCGCCTTTTGGTCTTTGGCAGCAACAGAAATGAGGATAGAATTGGTGCGGGCATCGGTAAGGTAACCGTTATCCAGCAGCTGGTCCACCAAATCTTCTACCACATCATCCACTTCTCGTCCCTTATACTCAAGGTTTTCAATAACCTTTTGAGCATCTTCATTCAGTGGGTTCAGTTCCAAAACCTTGTCGGCAAAGTTTGTGCTTACCTCAAAGCTGGGGTTAACATCCAATGTGATCATAGCCGCAGGGGTGCGGTAAGCAAAGACACCACCCACAATAAATGCAAAAGCAAGGCATGCACCGGCCAAAACAGGCAGCATTTGACGGCCAAATACCCGTTTGCCAGTTGCCACCGGAGCAGGAATAATAGGAATGGGAGCATCCATTACCTTGGAGTAGACATCGGGAGTGGCGGCTGCCACCTCATTGCGAAGCGTATGAATTAAATTTTGTTTTTTCATAATAAACACCCTTTCTTTCTGGATGTAAAAAATTATTTTGTTAAGCCAGCTGCTGCTGCAGATTTTTGATGGCACGTTGATAGCGCCAGAGGATGGTTCCCAAAGGCATTTCCATCAGTTTTGCAATTTCGCGGTGCCGCAAGCCGCCTACGGCATGCAACATCACAATTTGTCTGTCACAGGCATCCAAAGTTTTTAAAACATTTCTCAGTACAATGCCGTCAGCGGCATCCTCCACCCAATCTGCAGCTGTCAGTTCATCCATAGAGGCAGACTGGCGGCGCGCTGCCAGTGCCGCTTGACGAAACTGCACCATTGCCAAATTACGGCTGATGGTAAAAATCCATGCCAAGGGCTTGCCGTGGGGCACATACCCCGAGATTCCGCCTCTGATACGCAAATAGGTTTCCTGCATCAAGTCTTCCGAAGAAGCTCTGTCTCGAGTCAGAGAAAGAAGATAACCATACACCTGGCTGGCAGTGCTCCTGTAAATTTGTTCAAAGGCAGCCTCGTTACCCTGCTGATATGCCAAAAGCCAGGTTTCCAGTTCCTTCTGGGTTTCCATGAAATCATCCTTTCTTTCTCAGGCACGGAATGTGCTTGTAGTCAAACCGGTTTTCACTTTATTAATGCTTGAGAACATCTTTTTATTGGTAAAAAATAAAATATTTTTAGTTTTTTTATTTTAAATACTTTTCAACAGCATGCAGCGTCTGTTGTGGACAAAGTTTCCTTGCTTAAAAAAGGCTAAAAGCTTATTCTTTGGCAAACAATATTGCTAATGATGAAATAATTGAGAAAATACCCATGTACAATTCCGGGAGGAAACACCATGGACAAGAATCAAAAATGGATTGGGGTAGCCGCACTGGCGCTTGTGGTGGTAATAGTCTTAGTTGCTTTTACCCGTTGTGGAACACCTGAGCCGGATAGCTCCTCTTCTGTTTCTCAAAGCCTGAATGAAGAGGTTGCTCTACCAGACTTTAAGGGCATGATTGAGCGTGCCAAGCAAAAAAACAGCGACACCAAGGGCTGGCTGTATATTCCCGGCACCGATATCAGCGATGTAGTGTACCAGACGGGAGACAACGAGTTTTACCTAAGGCGCAACGGAGATAAAAACTACTCCTTTGCAGGCAGCCTTTTTTTTGATTACCGCAACAAGCTAGATCCCCTTTCGCAAAACACGATTATTTACGGGCATCATATTGGTAGCCCTATGGGAGCCAAGGATGACCCCAACGGAGATAAGTTTGGACAGCTGCTGCGCTTTGCACAGGAGGATTTTGCCAAAAAAACACCTTTTGTATGGCTGGCCATTGAAGATAAGGTTTATACCTTTGAGGTATTTGGCGTGTATTATACCGAAGCTTATATGATACCGGTGCAATATCATCATCCCAGTTTTTCTAAAGACGATTGGGATATGTTGATAGAAGATGTTCAGGCAAGGTCACTGTACACCTATGAAGGCTTGACCCCTTATGACACAAAGATACTGACACTAAGCACCTGCAGCTATAAATACGGAACCTATTCACAAAACCCCAACCAACGGTTTGTGGTAATGGCGCGGCTGACCGATGAAAAGCCAAAGGTGGGACAAACCGCACAGTTTACAGTCAACCCTCAGCCAAAAGAACCGCAATTTTAAACCACGGGTGGTATCATCAATCTTACAAAACTGCCTTTTGTAAAAAAGACCGTGGCTTAAAGAGCCACGGTCTTTTTGCAATACAAAAACTGGTGTACGGTAAAGCCTTTACACCAATGGCTGTTTTTTAGGAGTGCTCTGCGGTGGAGATGAGATACTTATAAATTTGCAGCTTATAACGCTCATACAGTCCTATTTCTTCATACAATGCCTTATAGTAGGGGAAAAGGCCTGTTTTAATTTTTACCACACTAATGGGGTTAATTTGGGTGGCGGTAATGCTACCTTCGGTTTTTCGGTAATAATAGATGGGGGTTTGAAGGGCACAAAACTTTTGTGCATAACGAATGTATTCCAGATTAAACAAAAAGTCTTCGCTCCAGGTAATATCCTCGCTGCAGCGAATATCGTGCTGCTGAATAATACTGCGGCGATAAAGCTTGTTCCACATAACGCCGTAATAAAAACTGGCAGGCTCCTCCATCAATTGCCGGGCAAGCTCGGCCTGTGTCAAAACTCCCACTTCATCCAAAAAGCCGTGAATTGTCATACGGTCGCCGTCAACCCGGCAGTAGTGAGAAATAACAAGGTCGCTGCCGGTTTCCTGGGCGCGCTCCACCAGCAGGCGGGTGGCATTGGGGTCCAGCCAGTCGTCACTGTCCACAAATTGAATATACTCTCCTTTTGCCTGGTCTATGGCCATATTCCGTGTGGCCGAAACACCGCTGTTGGGCTTGTTCAGCACCTTAATACGGCTATCTACCTGTGCATACATATCACAAATAGGCAGGCTTACATCCTTGCTGCCGTCATTCACCAATATAATTTCAATATTGGTATAGCGCTGGCGGCGGATGCTTTGAATGCACCCTGCCAAATGGGGTGCCGCATTATAAACCGGAACAATAATGCTAACCAAAGGATTGTTCATGATGACGAAACTCCTTTTACGGATTTGGAGAAAAAGTGTTGAAGCAATTACTGAAGCTAAGCTAAAAAACGAAGATTTTGCATCGTTAAGCTAATATCACAAAACCTGATGCACACAAGTAAATTACCGTCAGCAGCCGATAATATCTAAAAATCTGCGGCAGGCAGCGCTGGGAGTTACGCCGGACAGGGTGACAGCCCCCACGCTGCGCGGTGCAATAGGCGGTTCAATGGCCAGTTCTACAATTTCACCGCGATCCAGCGGGCCTTTTGCAAACTCACGAATGACGCAGCTGACACCCAGGCCTATGCGGGTAAGTTGCAAAAGCAGGTCATGAGAACCCAACTCTATCTCTGGTGTAAGTGAAACTCCGTTTTGCAAAAAATAGCTGTCTATATATTGACGGGAGTTAGACTTCTTTTCCAGCATGATGATGGGCAGACGGGCAAGCTCGGCAGGGGTATATACTTTTTGGCCAGAATAGACCTGGTCGCCTGCTGCCGCCACAAAAACGTCCTGAATATCAAAACACCGCCGGATTTTTAGTGCGTTGTCGTCGAAAGGCAGATTGGCAAGGGCAACATCTACCTTACCGGCTTTTAGCAGTGCAATTACTTCGGGTGTGGTACCGTTTAACACCCTAAGCTTAATGCTGGGGTAATCAGCATGAAAACGTTCTAAAAAAGGGAGCAGAAAACAGCTGGTGAGGGTGTCACTGGCACCAATGACCAATTCACCCAGCAAAAGGTTTTTGGTTTGGGCAATTTTGTCTTCTCCGTGTTCAATGAGGCTGATAGCACTGCGTACATAGTCGTACAGAATGGTGCCTTCACTGGTAAGGGTAACGCCGCGGGTGCCTCGGGTAAACAACCGGACATCCAACTGCTCCTCCAGCTGCTTTATGGTCTGGCTCACTGCCGACTGAGAGATATAAAGGTTTTTGGCTGCGGCCGAAACACTGCCCTCCTCGGCAACTTCTTTGAACACCCGGTAAAGCTCCAGCTTAATGCTCATACGGTACCTCCCCCTGTCATGTAAGAGCTTCTTTGCTCCCCTGTAAAAAACTTTTTATACCCATAGGCATGCATAGCTGTTTTAATACAATTGAGGCAGTATTTGGCAACGCTGCCAACACCTGTACGCCCCTTCTTTTTCATACACAAGGCATATTAGAAATAGTAATGCAAACCAGAAGTTTTCTATGCTTTACTAATACTTCTATTGCAATTATAATAAGTATAGAGCAGTATGGCAAGTACTGCAATTACTGCATCAACTAAAAATTGGTTTATTGCCAACGGATAGTTTGCTTTGCAGAATGTAAGCTGCCGCCAAAGGCAGATGCAAAACAAGAACAGCGTGTGTGCTGGTTTTGTTTTGTTTGACACAAGGAGCTAATAAAAAACAAGCAGGCAAAGGCGCCTGACAGGCATAGTACTAAGAACACCACCGGTGTTTTATTGCTGTGCCTAAAACAGTGCCTTTTTCTGCAGAAAAAGAAAGAGGTACTGGTTTATGGAAAGACTCATTGGCACTGTTTCCAGAGGCATTCGCGCCCCTATTATCCGCGAGGGCGATGACCTTAGCACCATTGTTGTAGATTCTGTTGTCTCTGCACTGGCATCCGAAAGCATTGCCGTGCGTGACCGTGATATTATCGGTATTACCGAAGCCGTGGTGGCCCGTGCACAGGGCAACTATGCTACCACCAAGGATGTGGCGGATGATGTACGTGCCAAGCTGGGCGGCGGCACCATCGGTGTACTTTTCCCCATCCTCAGCCGCAACCGCTTTTCTATTTTGCTCCGTGGCATTGCCATGGGTGCACAAAAGGTTGTACTGATGCTCAGTTACCCCTCTGACGAGGTGGGCAACCATTTGGTAGACTTGGATTTGCTGGATGAAAAGGGAGTAAACCCTTATTCCGACCTGCTGACCGAGGCCGACTTCCGTGAAAAATTCGGCCGTATTCTCCACCCCTTTACCGGTGTGGATTATATTGATTTTTACAAAGAGCTTATTGAAGGCGCAGGTGCCCAAGCAGAGATTATTTTCTCTAACCGCCCTGCCGATATTCTCAACTATACCGACTCCGTTTTGGCTTGCGACATTCACACCCGGGTTCGCACCAAGCGGTTGCTGAAAGCTGCCGGTGCAAAGGTAGTTTTGGGTATGGATGATATTCTCAATGCCCCTGTCAACGGCAGTGGCTTTAATGCAGACTATGGTATTCTTGGTTCCAACAAGGCTACCGAAGACCGTATCAAGCTGTTCCCCCGGGACTGCAAAGCCTTTGCACTGGACGTTCAGGCAAAAATGAGAGCTGCCACCGGCAAGGAAGTTGAAGTAATGGTATACGGCGACGGTGCATTTAAAGACCCTGTAGGTAAGATTTGGGAGCTTGCCGACCCTGTGGTCAGCCCCGGATACACCCCCGGCCTGGAAGGTCAGCCCAACGAAGTAAAGCTGAAGTATCTGGCGGATAACCAGTTTGCAGATTTACAGGGCGAAGAGCTCAAAACTGCCATTTCCAGCTATATTCTGCAAAAGCACGGCGACCTCACCGGAAAAATGGAATCTCAAGGCACCACTCCCCGCCGTCTTACCGACCTCATTGGCTCTCTGTGCGACCTGACCTCTGGCAGTGGAGATAAGGGCACACCTATCATTTATATTCAGGGCTACTTTGACAACTACGCCAAATAAATCCTAGGTAGTGCAATGTGGAATATACCAATGGATAAATCAGCCCAAAATTATCCACTAGAGCTGAAATAGTTAATGTTGGTAAAGGTAAAGTTTTTATTAGACCGCCGGTTCTGTTCAAAACAGGGCTGGCGGTTTTTATTCAGCTTGCGGACAGGATAAAGAAAGTTAAAATGGGCTTATATCATAAGAAAAGATGGCAGGCACTTTTGTGTCTGCCATCTTTTTTACCGTTTTTGTGTATGTAAAAAATCTTCAAAAGTTGGCGGTTTAAAGGTTGTAAAAGCGTGGGGGTAAAAGTGAAATAAACCCCCATACAAAAACTAAAACTTGCTACCACGATAAAATAAAAGAACGTTCCTTATTAAGGAACGTTCTTTTACTATAATGCTGCTTATTTTAACATCATGAGAAGGAAGCCCGCAGCAACTGCAGAGCCGATAACGCCGGCCACGTTGGGTCCCATGGCGTGCATCAGCAGGAAGTTGGTGGGGTCAGACTTAGCACCTTCAACCTGGGCAACACGGGCAGCCATAGGTACGGCAGAGACGCCGGCTGCACCGATGAGGGGGTTGATTTTACCACCGGTGATAAGGCACAAAACCTTACCCAGCAAAACACCGCCAACGGTAGAGAAGCAGAAAGCAAAGAGGCCCAGACCAACGATCATCAGGGTCTGCAGACGCAGGAACACTACACCGTCGGCAGTAGCACCAACGGTAACACCCAGCATAATGGTGACAATATTGCACAGGGCGTTTTGAGCAGTGTCAGAAAGACGTTCTACAACACCGCAGACGCGGAACAGGTTACCCAGCATCAGCATACCAATGAGGGGTGCAACAGAGGGAAGCAGAAGCACGCACATCACGCACACAACAATGGGGAAAATAATCTGCTCGGTTTTGGAAACTTTACGCAGCTGGCTCATTTTAATCTTGCGCTCTTTCTCGGTGGTCAAAGCGCGCATGATGGGGGGCTGAATCATGGGAATCAGCGCCATGTAGGAGTATGCAGCCACCGCAATGGGGGCCAGCAGCTCCGGAGCCAGGTTGTTGGCAAGGAAGATAGCGGTGGGGCCGTCAGCGCCGCCGATGATGCCGATGGCGGCAGCCTGTGCAGCGGTAAAGAGAGGTTCACCGCCAACAGTGATGTAAGTACCAAGAATATTGGCTACGGTAAAGGCGACATAGATACCCAGCTGTGCGGCAGCACCCAGCAGCAGGCTGACGGGGTTGGCAAGCAGAGGGCCAAAGTCGGTCATAGCGCCAACACCCATAAAGATGAGGCAGGGGAAGATGGAGCTCTTGACACCCATGTAGATGATGCGGAGAACACCGCTGTCATACCAGTGAGTGCCTGCTACCGCGGCGGCTGCAGCATTTACGGCTTCTACAGAGCCTGTACCGGCAGCCAAAGCGGCCTGAGCCTGTTTTAAAGCCTCCTGAGCGGGTGCCATGGCATCGTTCATCAGGCCTGCAGCAGGCAGGTTAGCCAGCAGCATACCAAAAGCGATAGGAACCATCAGCAGGGGCTCAAATTTTTTAACAATACCAAGGTACAAAAAGAAAAATGCGAGAAGGAGCATAACGCCGTTCTTCCAGGCATCGGGGGTTGTAAAAAACGCCGCGAAACCGGATTGGGCGAAAGTCTCCCCAATGATTTCAAAAAAGTTCATAGTGCGCCACCCTTAGCCCAGAACAACCAGGACATCGTCGGTGTTGACTGTGCTTCCTTTCGAAACAAGAACTTGAGTAACTTTGCCGTCAGCAGGAGCAACGATGTCGTTTTCCATCTTCATGGCTTCCAGAACAACCAGGACATCACCGGCTTTTACTGCCTGACCGGCAGCTGCGTTTACCTTCAGGATGGTGCCGGGCATGGGGGAAAGAACCTGGTTGCCCTCAGCGGGGGCGGCAGGTGCAGCGGGAGCAGCAGCAGGTGCGGGTGCGGCAACAGGAGCAGCTACGGGAGCAGCGGCAGGTGCAGCAACAGGAGCTGCTACAGCGGTGGTAATATTTACAATTTCTGCACTGGATTCCTCGACCTCAACTTCGTAGTTTTTGCCGTTCAAAGTAACGATATATTTCATGACGGTTATCCTCCTTAAATACAAATCACACGTTTTTAATAGATTTAAAGATCAGCTTATTGACAGGGACCCCCAGCTTGTCGGCGGTAAGAGCCATGATAACAGCGGCTTCTTGTTCGGTTACACCCTCCATCTCGATAACACCCTTGATGGAGTGGAATGCAAGACGGTTTAAGGGAATGCCGGTTTTGTCGCTGACAATGGCCATAACGGCGGCTGCGGTGGGCTCATCCACGTCAGAAAGGGTAAGAGCGGGAGCAACTGCGGCCACAGGGGCGGCAGGGGCAGGGACAGTGACAGCTGCAGCTGCGGCTGCGGGAGCAGCTGCTTTTTTATCGGTAGCGGAGCGAACAGCTTTCGAAAGGAGGATAATCATGATAGCCAGCAGAGCCAGCTCCATGAAAACCACCAAAATGCCGATACCGGAAAGAAGAAGGCTGTCACCCAATCCCATAGGTTGATTGGCAACACTGCTTAACATAGGAGCGTTCCTCCTTACTTGACTTCTTTAATGGAGAAGGTAAAGCGATTCTTTTCCTTCTCTGCGCGCTGCTTGAGGAAAGGCTCGGCCTGAGCGGGGAAAGCGATGTAGGACAGAACATCCTCATCAGACTTGGCAAGATCACCAATTTCTGCCTTGGCAGCTTCAAAGCCGGGTTCCAGCAGGTCAGCATAACGGCAGGTAACAGGCTTTTCGTCACCCAGAATTTTAGCAGTCAGCTCAGCATCAACCTCACCGGGAGCCTGACCGTATTCGCCGCGGAGGTAAGCCTTAATTTCTTTAGAGACGTTTTTATAACGCTCACCAGCCAAGACGTTGGCAGTAGCCTGTACGCCGACCATCTGGCTCATGGGGGTTACAAGGGGAGGATAACCCAGGTCTTTACGGACCTTGGGGGTCTCGGCCAAAACTTCATCCAGTTTATCCAGCTTGTTTTGTGCAGTCAGCTGGGCAACCAAGTTGGAGAGCATGCCGCCGGGAACCTGATAAATGAGAGCTTCGCTGTCGGTGCTCATCACTACAGGGTTGAGGGTGCCGTCGGCCAAGAACTCAGCGCGTACAGGCTTAAAGAAGTCATTGATTTCTTTAAGGACATGATCCTTCAAATCAACTTCGTAGCCCATCTCGCGGAAGGTGTAGGCAAGAGTTTCGGTAGCGGGCTGAGAGGTGCCGCCGGAGAAGCAGGAGATTGCGGTATCGATGACATCGGCACCGGCCTCAACTGCCTTCAGCAGGGTCATAAAGCCCAAACCGGTGGTGCTGTGGGTATGTACCACAATAGGAACCTTAACATTCTCCTTCAGCGCCTTAACCAGGTCATAAGCCTCTTTGGGGCTCATAATACCGGCCATGTCCTTGACGCAGATAGAAGCACAGCCCATGGCTTCCATTTCCTTAGCCAGCTTGACGTAAGCTTCCAGGTTATGGATGGGGCTGATGGTGTAGCAGATGGTACCGGAGGCATGTGCGCCGCACTTGATGGTTTCGTCAACTGCAACAGCAATATTGCGGACGTCGTTGAGTGCGTCAAAGATGCGGATAATGTCGATACCATTTTCTACAGATTTGCGGACAAACATACGGACCACGTCATCAGGATAATGCTTGTAGCCCAGCAGGTTTTGGCCGCGCAGCAGCATCTGCAGCTTGGTGTTGGGGCAGGCTGCACGAATTTTACGAAGTCTCTCCCAAGGATCTTCGTTAAGATAACGCAGGCAGGAGTCAAAAGTGGCGCCGCCCCAGCATTCCAGGGAGTAGTAGCCAGCCTCGTCCAGCTTGCTCAGAATGGATTGAAACTTGTCAAAGGGCATGCGGGTCGCAATGAGCGACTGGTTCGCATCTCTTAGTACAGTTTCTGTGAATTGTACCTTCATAGTGCTTATACCTCCATGCAAAGTTTAGCTATTGAAATGCATCAAAAAATCTACCCACACTATAATATCGAAAAACATCAAAATACACAATGGATTTTTGCACAAAGTATCAGAAAATTAAAGCATGATAATTGTGTGTCAATGCATATTTTGACTTTTCAGCCTGCGTATAACGTTGAAAATAAAGGTTTTAGCACAGCTGTGTCTTTTTGGATGAAGTGGCGCAAACAGTACATCCGCAGATAAAGGAGCTAAAATATGGAAAGTGTAATGGATTTTTGTTTTGCAGACAGCTTCTTTGTATTATTGAAAAAAGTGCAGATTCGCTAAAAAAAGTGTATAAAAATTGTTGCTGTGCAACAATACAAAATTTGTATCTTAATTTATAGCAAAATGCTGTTAGTATCAAAAATACCCCTGAAATTTTGTTTATAAAAAATTACAAAATTTATCCTATGTATCCTATGGCGTTAAGCACAGGGTACTAAAATCCAATGTATTGATCAAAGACTGATACATAGTTTTTTCATTGCCTGCGGCTTTTACAAAAACCCCCTGCACAGCCGGGTGGGTGGCAGCACAGGGGGTGGGGAGGCATATGAAAAATGATTACATATCCCGGGAAGCTACAAAGTCTACACCGGTACCACAGATATCTTTGACTACCACATCGCCAACATGAACAGGCGAGGTAAGCTCTACATGATCCAGCAGCTTCATGGCATCTATAATCAACCCTTTGGGAATATCACGGTTGGTTTTAACGGGTAAACGGTGATGGATACCGCCTTTGATCTTGACTGTGGAAGTAATGACCCTGGTGGGATTCACCAGTTCCTTTTTTCCGTACTCTTTGCCACGCTCGCAGCCAAAGCCGGTTACGGCATAATTGTTGTTTTCGTCTACCGTCATGTGGCAGCCTTTGGGGCAGACAATACAAATTACGTTAGTCATAGCTTTATCCTCCTACTAGCCCTGATCTTCCACCAAAACGGTGAGCAGCTTGCCGTCGGCTTTGTCCAGCAAAACCTTGGGCATAATGATTTTTTCCATCTCGCCGGGGGCCATGTGCTCACGCTTAAACTGCGCCAGTACCTGACCGCCGCTTACCACCTTGATGACAGCATCACGGTAGACGTTGTTAACACGGAAGAAAATTTCTACGGACTTTTCCACATTGCTGCGGCGGATCTGCTGAGGAACGGTGTAGGTGACACGGTTGCCGTTCTTAACCTCCATTACTTCACCATCAGCCTTGCTGCCCAGAGCAAAGCGGGCGGCGGCGGCTCCGGCACGCTTACTTTCGGCGGTAACAAAATCTACCAGGTCATGTACGTGTACAACGTTGCCGCAGGCAAACACACCTTCGGCGCTGGTTTCCATATTTTCAAACACAACGGGGCCGTTGGTGCGGGGGTCAATGTTCAGGTTTGCAGAACGGCTCAGTTCGTTTTCGGGAATAAGGCCGACAGAAAGCAGCACAGTGTCACATTCAAATTCCATTTCGGAGCCGGGGATGGGACGGCGGTTTTCATCCACCTTGCTGACAACAACCTTTTCCACACGCTCTTTGCCGATGATGTTGGTGATGGTGTGTGAGAGGTACAGAGGAATATCGTAGTCGTTAAGGCACTGAACAATGTTACGTGTCAGACCGTTGGAGTAGGGCATTAGCTCTACGCAGGCAAGCACCTTGGCACCCTCCAGGGTCATGCGGCGGGCCATAATCAGGCCAATGTCGCCGGAGCCCAAAATCAGTACGCGCTTACCAACCATATAGCCTTCCATGTTGACATAACGCTGAGCGGCGCCTGCGGTAAAGATACCGGCAGGGCGGTCGCCGGGGATGGCAATGGCACCGCGGGTTCGCTCACGGCAACCCATGGCAAGAACAATAGATTCAGCCTCCAACATCATATAGCCGTCTACACTGTTGACACAGTGCACCACTCTGTTTTGAATATCCAAAACCATGGTGTCAAGCTTCACATCCACGGCAGTTTCACCCAAAAGCTTTACAAAGCGTCCGGCATACTCGGGGCCGGTAAGCTCTTCTTTAAAATAGTGGAGACCAAAGCCGTTGTGGATACACTGGTTTAAAATACCGCCTAGCTCTTTGTCACGCTCTATGACAAGCACTTTTTTTGCGCCGTTGTCGTAGGCTTCGCAGGCAGCAGCCAATCCGGCGGGGCCGCCGCCAATGACGATTACATCATATTTCATGGTTATTTAGCCTCCTTTGTGGGACCGGTGAGGATAAAGGTTCCGTCTTCGTCCATTTGAATATCGGTGAGGTCAACACCTAGCTCACGAGCCAGTATCTCGTGGACGCGGGGGCCGCAGAAGCCGCCCTGGCAGCGCCCCATACCTGCATCGGTACGGCGCTTGATGGCGTCAATAGAACGGGGAACGATAGGACGATGAATGGCCTCGATAATTTCACCTTCGGTGATGGTCTCGCAGCGGCAGATAACACGTCCGTAAGCAGGCTGCTCTTTGATAAGCTCTGCTTTTTCTTTGGCGGTAAGGCGCTTAAACCGAATGTGTTTGCGGGTATCAATAAAGTTTGGTTTTTCCTCGGTGATAAGGCCACTTTGGCGCAGCAGGTCTACAGCCATAACGCCAATGGCGGGTGCGGAAGAAAGACCGGGGGATTTTATGCCCGCCAGGTTGATAAAGCCGTGGGCAACGGGAGATTCCTCAATAATAAAGTCGTCACGGTCGGTATGAGCACGAATACCGGAGAAGTTACGGATGGAGTCACGGTAGTTAATGTTGGGGACACTGCGTGCAGCCATACGGCGTACAAAGTCCAGTGCATCAGCGGTATTGCTGACATCATCACGGCCTTCCACATCCTCGGCATTGGGTCCGACAATCAGGTTGCCGTGTACGGTGGGGCTTACCAGCACACCCTTACCTACCTTGCTGGGACACTGAAAGACAATGCTGTATGTGAGGTAGCATTGTGTTTTGTCCATCATGTAATATTCACCGCGGTTGGGCAGGGTTTTAAAATTATTTCCGCCTACCATACCATGAACCAGGTCTGCATCCACACCGGCGGCGTTGACAATGTAGCTGGCTTCCACAACGCCTTTGGGGGTGGTAATGCGGTAGCCTTTTTCCATTTTTTCAATTGCGGTTACAGGGGAGGAAAGACGAACCTCTACACCATTGCGCACAGCTGTTTCTGCCAGCGCAATGCAGAACTCCCAAGGGTTAACAGTAGCAGCCGAGGGCGCATGCAGCGCACCGCAAACTTCCGGATTCAGGTTTGGCTCCATTGCCAAAACCTCTTCACGAGTCAGCACTTTTAAGCCGGGCACACCGTTTTGGCAACCACGCTCATACAGTTTATGTATGGTCTCCATTTCTTCGGGCGCCAAAGCAAGCACCAGTGATCCAATTTGACCGCGCTCTACATCCAGCTTGGCACACAATTCTTTTGCCATCTCAACACCTTTGACGTTGAGCTTGGCCATTAGGGTGTGGGGCTCCGGGTCGTAGCCTGCGTGCAAAATGGCACTGTTGGCCTTTGTGGTGCCGTTGGCAACATCATTTTGAGCCTCCAGCACAACGGTTTTCAGGTTGTAGCGGGAGAGTTGATATGCAGTGGCGGCACCGATGATACCGCAGCCGATAATCGCTACATCATACATAAAAATGCTCCTTCCGCCGCTTCGCTCGGCTGATAATTGTTATAATTGGCTCTTATCGGCGAAGCATCAAAGATAAGAACCTATTGCGTGCGATAGAAAAATTATTGGGAGCAGGTCATCTTGCTAAAAAGCAAAAAAAGAGCCAAAGCAAACAAAACCCGTTTAATAGGTCTTGTTTACCTTGACTCAAAATCTCACAAGATAAACCTTATGCTATTAGTATACATGGATGTTTTAAAAAAATCAACAGTGATTTTATCTTTAATCCTAAAAAATACTGATTTTTACAGCAAACCAATTTAAAAAGTGCTTCCTTCATACAATATCCACAGCATCGGTGCTGTTTGCGCCATTGTCTATAAAAATGGGGTTAACATGCACCATGCAGTGTTTTACAAGGGGAAAGCTTTGTTCCACGGCATCATGCACCTGCTGGGCAATAAAATGAGAATCGTTGAGGGCAATGGTGCCGTCTGCGCTGATTTCAATATCTACGTAAATTTTATCTCCAAACAGCCTGGTTTTTAGCTGGTCTATCCCCAGCACACCCTGCTGGGCAGAAATAATAGTTCGCATCGCTTCTACAGTCTGGTCGTCGCAGGCACGGTCGGTCATTTTAGCCACCGAATCAAAGAAAATGTCCCAGGAGGCCTTAATGATAAAGATGCAGATTATGACACTGGCCACAGGGTCCAGCACGGGGAAGCCCATTCGTGCTCCCAAAATACCTGCAAAACTGCCGATGGAGGAAAGTGCATCGGAGCGGTGATGCCAGGCATCGGCCATAAGAGCGCCGGAATTGATTTTTTTGGCTGCAGCCCGTGTATACCAGTACATGGCCTCCTTAGATGCAATGGAGACCACTGCAGCTGCCAGAGCCAGAGCACCCGGAACAGCCAGCTGAGCCTTATTGGGTCCAAAGATTTTTTGCAGGCCGCTGATGCCTATTCCACAGCCCGTGCCGCATAGAAGCACCGCCAGCAAAATGGCAGCCACACATTCCATGCGCTCGTGACCATAAGGGTGCTCAGCGTCTGATTCCTTGTTTGACATCTTAACCCCGGCCATTACCACAAAGGTACTGAAAATGTCAGAGGCAGAGTGAATAGCATCTGACACCATGGCTCCGGAGTTTGCCACAAAGCCTGCAATCAGTTTAAAAGCAGTTAATACAAGGTTGCCTGCAATACTGACCCAGGATACCTTCATGGCGAGTTGTTCGTTGGTTTTGGTTTTGTTGTTTTCCATAGGTAGCTCCATCCTTTTTTGTGAAGTTTACTCTATGGCACTCAATTTGGGCAATTTGGCACATGAGGCTAATTGAAAGAAGCTGTTATTTGCAAAATGCAAAAATGCCCAGGATCACCGTAACGGCTCCCGGGCTTATGGATATGCTTTGTAAATAACAAAGCACACCTGCGGGAGCGGTACTGTCCCACAGATGCGCCTAAAACCAGACCATTCTGCTGCCGCCCTGTCAGGCGGCCCGGCTACGCGGAAAACCCGCTGCCTGATCAGTTTGTACTGTTGATCGCGCGTCCTTTTTTAATAGAAAGACGTAATGCAGTGCAAAGAGATTGCTTTGTATCATAGCAGAAGGGCGGTAATATGTCAAGAAAAACAAGTAGAATTTTGTCGTGGCAAAAATATTTTTTCTGCCAAACGGTATAAGCTCTTAAACATTGTCCTCTAACCTTGCAAGGTCATAGGGCGTCTCCTGATACACATAGTAATTAAGCCAGTTGACATAAAGCAGGTTGGCGTGGCTGCGCCATGTCAGCAGCGGCTTTTTGGTGGGGTCGTTACCGGGGTAGTAGTTAACAGGCACCTCAATGGGCAGCCCTTTCTCTTTATCACGCCAATATTCCTGCGCCAGGGTATCGCGGTCATATTCCGAATGACCCGAAACAAAAACCTGGCGGCCGTCCTTGCTTGCGGCAATGTAAAGCCCTGCCTCAGGGGAGGTGGACAAAATCTCCAAGCCTGCACTGACAACATCAGAAACCTCTACAGTGGTATGACGGCTGTGTGGGGCGAAAAAGCTTTCATCAAAGCCACGGAGCAGGGGATGCGAGCAAGCGCGGGTATCATGCCGGAAAATGCCAAAGAGTTTTTGGGGCAGAGGGTGCTTGGGAACACCATAGTGATGATAGAGACCTGCTTGTGCACCCCAACAAATATGGAAGGTAGAGTATACATGGGTACGGCTCCAGTCCATAATCTCACACAGCTCATCCCAGTAGTCCACTTCCTCAAAGGGAAGATTTTCCACAGGAGCTCCGGTGATAATCATACCATCAAAGCGCTGCCCTTTAATTTCGTCAAAGGTTTTATAAAATTTGGTAAGGTGCTCCGCTGAGGTATTTTTAGAAACATGAGAGCTTATCTGCAAAAGCTCAATATCAATTTGCAAGGGGGAGTTACCCAATAGACGCAGAAGCTGTGTTTCAGTTTCAATCTTCTTGGGCATCAGGTTTAAAATAACAATGCTCAAAGGGCGAATATCCTGATGGACGGCACGCTCCTCAGGCATAACAAAAATATTTTCACTTTCCAGTATTTTAAAAGCGGGCAGCTGGTCAGATATTTTGATGGGCATGGAGGTACCTCGTTTCTTATTTTCTTACCAAAGTATAAAGGAAAAACGACGTAAGCGCAACAAAAATAGAAAAAGAATACCGCCGATATTGACGTAATTTTACGCTTATATATATAATAAGGTATCAATGGCATATAAAACGGCACTTTATTGGGTTTGTAGGGATGTATTGTAAGGTTTTTATAAAGTTTTTTCAAAAAAAGCTAAAAAAGGTGTTGACAGAAAGGGCGGGGGTATGATATTATAACTAAGCTGTCCCGCGGGGGCAGCGAGAAAAAAGCGAAAAGCACCTTGAAAATTGAACAACATCAAGCT
>JAEYXR010000025.1 GCA_023431215.1 Bacillota bacterium | reverse complement strand
AGCGCACCGGCAAGGGTATCCTGGTCCGGCTCCAAAATAATGTTGCCTTTGGCGCCATCCACAATCATGGTGGTGCCACTTTTCAGCACTTCACAAAGCCCTGTTACGCCCACCACGGCAGGTATTCCCAAACTGCGGGACAATATCACCGCATGGGAGGTGCGGCTGCCCATTTCGCACACCATGGCCAAAACGTTCTTTTTGTCCATGGTGGCAGTTTCGGAGGGGGTGATATCCTTGCTTACTAAAATACAAGGCTCGTCTAAGCGAGCCAGACTCACCCGTTTTTCTCCTGTCAGTTCTCGCACCACCTGCTCGCCCACATCTAAAATATCCGCTGACCGTGCGCTAAAATATTCGTCTCCAATTTGTGCAAATTCATCTGCAATTTGTTGTACTGTCTGCCACATTGCGTTGGGTGCGGGCAAAAGATGCTCCTCAATGAGCGCTGCGGCACTGTCTATCACTTCAGGGTCATCCAGCACAGACAGGTGTGCTTCAAAAATTTCCGCTTCTTCTTCCCCAATCTCCTTGGCAACGCGTTCCGCGTTTTCCTTTAAGCTGGCTTTAACACAGTTTACGGCTGCCATAAGCCTTGTAAGCTCCTCCGGTGCTGTGGTACTGCTTATTTTTTTGTCAGGCAACGTAAAGGGATTGTTGAGATATATCAATGCCTTTCCTACGGCAATACCCTCACTACCCGGAATGCCCTGATAGTTTTTCATGTTTTTGCTCCTTTCCGTCCGGTAACAGGTGTTTTTGTCAATATCTTTACAAGTTGTTTACTCATCGCCTAAAAATGGCATGAAAATTTCTGCCACATAGCACAGCTCACCAATGGGAATCAGTATCCCAAAAACCTCTCCCACAAAGGACATCCGTTGCTCAATGATGTGCATCAGCTCACTGCTTTCATTTAGAAACGCCTTTGCGCGTGGGTACTTTAGTGTTTCGCTGCGGATTACGCGCTCCAGCATGTGGGAGCAGTGAAATATAAATTTCAGTGCAATCTCATCAGAATACTCCAGCTTTAGGTCATCCAGAATAAAGTCCAGCGCCTCCAGCAGCACATCGGCTGCCTTGCGCGGGTTAAGAAATGTAAGTGAGGTTGCCAAAATTTCATTGATAATTCGGTTTAAAAAGGAGGAGGTAGGCATTTCTGCTTTTATCTCCTGCTGAGTCGATGGCGTGTGCCAGCTTTCACTCAACAATGTAGCCAGTGAAAATCCGCCCTGGCGTATTTTGTCGGCCAGTGACATCATCTGCGTAAGGTTTGCACCGGTGACAGTCTGTGCTTTAATTCCTGTTGTGGCTGTAATATGCCTGTGTAGGTCGGTAAGGGGCTCCATATCGGTCAACAGCAGCACCCCCGCCCCTTGGTCACATTCTTTGGCTAATACAGCAAGGCGGTTTAGCAGCTGTTCCATGGTGTTTTGTCTGCCAAAGCTGATGCCTTTTGCCAGTGCACAGCCTGTGGCTGTATTGAGGTATTCCGCAAGCCCTTCTGCAATACCCTCACCATGGTGTACCACAAGAACTCCTATGCGGTTGGAGGAGCTCCATTTTAACGCCAGATACAGGTAGGTGGCAACAAAGTTCAGCTCTGTGTCCGGCAGTTTTACACCCATGCTGTTATCTATTTGCTCTCTTAAGTGACAAGCGACAGCAAATTCCCTTGGGTTCAGCTGAGAAACGCCCTGATTTACCTGTGCATCGCCAATCTCACCGCTGCTGCAGCGTTCTACAGCATGGTGCAGATGCAGCATTAAGCCGTAAAGAAGGGTCTGGTTTTGTACAACCGACTGATAATCACTCTCTTTTGCAAGAGTGTTATAAACCGCTTCATAAAGCTGTGTGGGTACAGAAGCCCTTAGTTTTTCCATCTGGCGGGCACTGCCTCCTTGCAGACGGGTGACACAACGGCCGATGTAGTGGTCAATATCTGCAGGTACCGCCTCGGCTTCTGGTTCATATTCAATTTCTTCCAGGGTATCTTCTTCCCGCAGCGGGATGTCGGGTGTTTCACCCGGGACAAACAACAGGGAGTTTTGAGCAAAGCGCTCAAACAACGCTGCTACTTCGGCCGACCTCTGTGTTGTCCCTGTTACCAGGGAGGTAATACTTTCGGGAAGATGACGGTACCCAATCTCCATCATTTTTGAGTCTGACCTGGTAGTTGAATGCTCAAGGTAGGCCTTGGAGCAAATAATCTTTATCCTGCTTTTCATCTCGCCAATTTGCCCTGGATAGGGAATCTGGGTCAGACATGCCAAAATGTCCTTATGAATTCGAAAGGTGGTGCCTGTCGCCGCTGCTTCCTTGCTAAAAAAAAGCACCAGATACTGCAGAATTTCCATAGCACTGCGCTCATTTAAATCCGGCAGGTGGATGATGACAGGCATATTACGCACAAACCTTTGCAGTTCCGGCACCGCAATATCCTCTGTGGTAGCTGCCACAATCATCAAATCCCCGTACCGTGTAACAGAAGCCTCCCCCAAGCGGCTAAAAGTGTTTTTCTCCATAAGAGTGACCAAAAGCTCCTGTACCTTTGGCGAAAGCTTATGAATTCCGTCCAGATAAAAAATACCGCCTGCTGCCTGCTCAATAAGCCCTTTTCTGCTTTTTTCCGCTCCGGGCAAAGAGCCCTTGCTGCTTCCAAACAACTGAGCCAGCAAAAGCTGAGGAGAACCTGCATAGTCCTGACAGTTAAAGGTGATAAAGGGTGCATCTTTTTCCAGCTTGCCCATTTGTATTCCGTACTCATACATTAACCGTGCAAAGCGGATCTTCCCTACCCCTGTGCTGCCGGTTATCAGGGTATGCAGACCCCTGGGAGGGTAAGAAATTGCAGCTTTTGCCTGCTCCACCGCGGTATGTAGGCTGCTGTCGGCTCCAATATCCTGTTCCAGCCGGGTAAGGGGGATATTTTGCGCCTTGCAGCTTTTGCCGCCTGCTTCAAAATAATCCGAAAGCTTTTCTCCCAGCGGTATGGTGGTGGGCAGGTAGCGTCCCGGGTATGCCTGTACCAGCTGTCCTCTGTGCAAAAACCGTGTTGGCTTGCCAAGGCTTTTTACCAACTGCCCCATTTGGTGCAGCTTATTTAATTCCTTGGATACATTGGCACGGTTGAGCTGCATTAGTTCGGCAGCCTCCTCCGCAGAAATACCTGTAAGCACATCGGGACTGTCGGAAAGCAGCTTGGCTGTGTATTCTTTTACCAGCTCAAACACTCGTTCCTGTCGGTTCATTTTTTTGTGTTCCATAGCCGCCCTCCCATAATGTGTGTCTATATTAATTCATATTTACAATAGCATCAATTGTCTATTATTACAATATATTTTCAATAAATTTTATTTTTTCAACTCTTTTATAGTAAATTAAATTATATATTAGATTAAACAATCTATAAAAATAAATGTGTGTCATTTTATTTTACACATTTCTAATTTTATGATACATTATGCTTATTTTTCTTAATTGTGTGTTTATTTTATAATTTATCTGGTGGTAGGATAGCTATAAAGCCTATCAAATTATGCATTTTAGCCTTTATGCTCCAACCAAATTTATGAAGTTCTTACAAATATGATAAGGCTACACATATGAAACTGTCACCAAAACCAGATTGTTAGACAGGTATATTTTACCGTGTTAGAATAAACTCATTCAAGCTGCAGTCTGTTTACAGCAAGCAGCTTTTGCGAGGTGTTTTGGAAAATGTATCGAATTTTATTGTTAGGCCACGGCAACCTGGCGACAGAGCTGCTGAAATCTGCCGAGCTTATTATGGGTGCTCAGCCGGCAAAATCTGTTTCCGCCATTCCACTACCGCTGGGTAAGAATATGACAGAGTATAAAACAGAGGTTGATGCTTTTGTTTCTGAAGCCGTAAAAAGCGGTGAATGTCTCATTCTTGCCGACTTGGCCGGCGGAAGTCCTTTTATTACAGCAGCCGGCATTTATCGTTCCTACATGGAACAGAAAAATGTAGATGTTATTACCGGCGTTAACCTTACCATGTTAATTGAGGCGCTTTCTGCACAGGAATATTCTAATTTGGCAGAAGTAAAAAGGATTGTTCTGGAAGAGGGATGCGCAGGCATTCAGGCCTTGTCCAGCACATTGACAGCCCAGCAATAGCTGTTACACGAGAGGAGTATTACAGATGAAAATTGTAATGAGCAGAGTGGACGAAAGACTGGTACACGGTCAGGTAATTGCTTCGTGGACCAAAATCTTAAGCATCAAAAATATTTTGGTCATTGACGACGCATTGGCAAAAGATTCTTTTATGAGCACAGTCCTTTCTATGGCCGCTCCCTCGGGTGTTAAGGTTGAGCTGATTTCGGTGGCACAGGCTGCTGATAAAATCCAACAGGAGGGTACCGACAGTGGTGTTAACACCATGCTGCTGTTTAAAATTCCCGATTGTGCCCTTGCTCTGGTGGAAAAAGGGGTGGTTTTAAAGGAACTGAACATTGGAAACATGGGTGCAGGTCCTTCCAGAAAATCCATTACCCGTAATGTGTATGCTTCTCCCACCGAAATACTGGTATTCCGTAAGCTGCTGGATTTGGGTGTCGATGTTTATTTGCAGATGGTACAGCAGGAAAGCAGGGTAAGCATTGCCGGTAAGCTTTAAATCGTATCCATGGCGAAAGGGTCTTTTCGCCTTAAAATTCACCGTACTGAGGTTGCGGTGTTTATAAGAAAGAAGGAGTTGGTATCATGCAGTTTGTTCATGCGCTGATCATCGCACTGTTGACATGGCTGGTTGCTACTGCGTTCCCCATGTGGTTGAGATGGTCCATGTACTTTGGCGCACCATTGGTGGCAGGTCTTATCAACGGCTTGCTGCTGGGAGATTTGACCTATGGTCTGCAGTGCGGCGGCACCATTATGATGGCGTACATCGGCTTGGTGGCCATTGGCGGCTCCCTGCCCTCTGACCTGGCTCTGGCCGGTTATTTGGGTGTTTATATGACCATGGCCTCCCACGCAGATCCCTCTGTTGGACTCCCCATCGCAGTTTCCCTTGGCTTTTTGGGCATTCTTTGCTCCAATGCCAAAATGTCCCTTAACCCCATCTGGGTACATAAAGCAGATAAATATGCTGCCGAAGGCAACACCAAGGGTGTTATCGCCATGAACCTCTTTGGGTCACAGGTGGTTCCCTTTATTACCTACTTTATCCCCGCTTTTCTTTGCGTTTTACTGGGTGCACCCTTTATGGAAAAAATGCTCGCCATTGTTCCCGCTCAGGTTATCAGCATTCTTAAGCTTATCGGTGCTATGATTCCCGCCCTTGGTCTTGCCATGCTGATGAACATGATGAACAAAAAGTCCACCATTCCCTTTTTCCTGATGGGCTTTGTACTGGCTGCTTACCTCAAGCTGGATATCATTGCTCTGGCTATATTGGGTGCCGCTTTTGGTATCCTGCACCTGCTTTATACTTCTGGAAGGAGGGCACAAGAGAATGTCTGACGCTGTTATGACCGAAAACAAAACCAATACTGTCTCTCTTGATAAAAAGACCCTGCGCAAATCCTGGTGGAACTGGACCTGCTGGGGACAGATTTGCTATAACTTTGAGCGTATGATGGGTTTAGGCTTTTGCCATTCCATGATCCCTATTTTTAAAAAGCTGTACCCCAACGACAAGCAGAAGCAGGCTGACGGCATGACTCGTCACCTAACCTACTACAACACCGAAAACACCTGGGGCTGCCTCATTCCCGGCATTGTGGCCGCCATGGAGGAAGAAAAAGCCAATGGAGCACCGGTAGACGATGAAACCATCAGCAACATCAAAACCGCTCTGATGGGCCCCTTGGCCGGCGTGGGCGATGCCATTACCCAGGGTATTGTTAAGGTCATTCTTTTGGCCATTGGTATTGAGCTTGCCATGCAGGGCAACGCGCTGGGCCCTATCCTGTATGTTTTATTGTTCTCCACCTATGCACTGGTTGTTGGCTATGTCTGCTATATGTCCGGTTATAAAATGGGTAAAAATGCAGTGGTTAAGATACTAAGCGGTGGCCTTATCAAAGAAATCACCGAGGGCTGCGGCGCCATGGGTATGATGGTTTTGGGCGGTCTGGTTGCAACCAAAATCAATATCACCACCCCGCTGACCCTTACCCTTGGTGAAAAAGTAACCGAAATCCAGGCATTAATCAATCAGATTATGCCAGCTCTGCTGCCATTGTCTTTGTTCTTTATTGTTTACGCACTGCTCCGCAAGGGTGTTACCCCCATGAAGGCTATGGGTATCATTTTTGTCGCCGGTATTGTACTATCCCTCACCGGTATTTTGGTATAAGCCCAGATTTTTGCTGCCGTGCAAATACACTTAGCAGCTTAACCCAATACAATTGGAGGTAACATTACCATGCTTATGGAACAACATGAAAAAACATTTGGCACTAAAAAGCCTCTCATTGGCTGCCTGCATATGGCTGCATTGCCCGGTAGCTACTATGAAGACCCCACAATGACCTTTCGCGACCACATCAACCGTCTCAAAGAAGATGCCAAGGTACTCATGGCAGAAGGCTTTGATGCATGCGTTTTTGACAACGAAGGTGAC
Source organism: Bacillota bacterium (assembly GCA_023431215.1). Classification (GTDB taxonomy): domain Bacteria; phylum Bacillota; class Clostridia; order Oscillospirales; family Ruminococcaceae; genus Angelakisella. Next base: position 12,994 of record JAEYXR010000025.1, on the reverse strand, counting down.
AGACCCTACCTTTCCAAAGTTGGGCCCGAAACTGTTGCAGCTTATGTTCGCATTGCCACCGAAGTTGCCGAGACACTGACCATTCCTTATGGCTGTGGCGTACTCATTGACCCCATTGCCACACTGGCAGTTGCAAAAGCCATTGATGCCAAGTTTATCAGAACCTATGTCACAGGAACCTATAACGGCCTGTTTGGCTGGCAGACCTTTGACCCCGGCGAAATTTTCCGTTATCAAAAGCAAATTGGTGCAGAGTCGGTAAAGGTTTATACCTACTTTGAACCCCACGCCGGAACCGCCATGGATACACGGCCTGTGGAAAACCAGGTAGATGCCGGCCTGATGAATTTGCCCATTGCCGGTGTGTTGATGGGCGGCCCCCGTGCAGGATTGCCCCCTGAGGCTTCTGCATTGGGCAAGGTCAAAAACCGCTTCCCCCAGGCACCCCTAATTCTTGGTAGCGGCGGCCGTGTAGATAACATCAAGGAGCTGCTGGGCATTGCCGACGGTGTCATTATTGGCACCAGTATTAAGTATGACGGTGTTCTTTGGAATCAGGTTGACCCTGCCAGAGCCGCAGCCTTTGTAAAAGCTGCCCGTGGACTGTAACCGGGAGGGCCTATGTATACAATTGAAGCGGTAGTTCGGGATGAGGTTGGATTGCACGCCCGTCCTGCCACAAAGTTTGTTAAAGTTGCTGCTGGTTTTCAAAGCGATATAAAGATTCGCAAGGAAGCTGATACGGCCGATTTTAATGCCAAAAGTATTACTGCTGTTCTGCGTATGGGTGCGGTAAAAGATACCAAGGTAGTTATTACAGCCTCAGGTCCTGATGAAGAAGCAGCCTGCAAATCTCTCCAAGAGTTAATTGAACAGCTTCATTAGCACTATAACTGATAACCCACAGCATTGAACAGGTTCTGTACAAATAAACAACAAAATCCCCCTGCAGTAGAAAACAACTACAGCAGGGGGATTTTGTTGTGAAAGTGAAGTATTCGTTGACTGGCCAATTGTAATATGAATATGGGGCTATCCCCTGTGCCAGACTATTTGTTTGTGCTTTGCTACAGACCTATCTGTATCTCCACATAACCGGTGGCTTGCCACCAAAAAACATGAGGCCGCCTGATTACAGCCGCATGTTTTTTGGTGGATGTTTTACTGCCAAACCACGATTACTATTGTTGTGGCTCTGTTTCATGAATTAATTGATGCGCCTTTATTGCCACTGCCGGCAAAAGATTGTAGACGATTGCAAGATCACCATTTTTCATTTCTATGGTTCTGCTATCAACAGGGATATAGGTTAGGTCATTTTCCCCTGCTTTTTTGGGAGCAGCTTTCAGCATACATTCCCAAGCAGACAGATATAATGCTTTTTCTTTGGGCAAAGCCATATACTCCGCCCTTCGTTTCATTGCTGTATGAATAACCGATATAAGCCCCAGCATTCCGCAGATTATGGCAGCCAAACCCATTAGACGCAGTGCTCCGTTGGTAAAAGCAAATATTCCTGTCAGCACTCCCCCCAGCAATAATAAAAAGATATAAATGATACATCTTTTTGCTGCCGGTCTGACGGGGTTTACTGTGTTGGCCAAATAATTCTCAGCGCACTCTTCACAAACAGCAAAATTTTGAAAGCTGCCTAATGCCTGCACACGTTTTTCACCTGTCAAATCACGCACATGCAGTGTGTGAACCTCCAGTACCCGAAAATCATATGCTGCCTGCCCGTTGCATTGTAAACAGTTATTCATTGTTTGCACCTTCTGACAAAATACTTATCGCTTTATATTGCCTGCATGACACCTGCAAAAGAAAATTAGAGAAGCCCACCCATCAATGATAGCATCAGACTGCCAATGATAAGAATAATTGCGCCGCCCAAACGAGACGAAATCTGAGCAAAGGGCATAAGCTCCATTCTGTCTGCTGCAGAAAGTACTGCTACGTCGCCGGTGCCGCCCATGTTGGACATGCAAAGCCCTGCGGTAATGCCAGCTTCCACAGGATAGAAGCCAACCAGCTTTCCTACTATAGCAGCACCTACAAATGCGCCAATGCAGGTAACCAGGCAAAGTACAAGGTAGGTAAGACTAAAGGTTTCTATCACGGTATTAAGGCTTAAATAACACAATCCAATACCCACCAGTAATGTGGCCGTCAGGTTTTTCATAATAAACTGGAACCATTGATAGCAAGCTATTTCAATGTGCTCAGGAATGATATTGAAAATTTTGCAAATGGCTACACTGATGATCATCCATGCATAAGCGTGAATGCTCACAGAAGGAACCAGCGCATCCCATCCCTTGGCTATAATGTAACCCCATGCAAAGAAGGTGCAGGAAACAAACAAACCAATACCAAGGTTTTTAACGTCAATTTTCTCACGCTTGGCATGCATTTCCGGAGTAATTTCCAGCTCGGATGCATCCATCATTCCAGCCTGCATCAATTGCCCGCTGCCATTCCACTTTTTATCTTTAATTACTTTAACAATGATACCGGCCATAACAATAGAAATGGCATTGCCTATGGCAACAGCAGGGGTCATAATGGAAATAGCATCTGCAGCACTCATTGTGCCGGTGGATTCAAATATTTTGGAAAGAGGTGTTGCGCCGGCACCCATGCCGCCGCCCATAATAGGAAGCGCAATCAGCAGCAGAGATTTAACCGCTCCGTAGCCCATTAAAGTTCCCACAAGGGCACATGCACTAAAGGCCAGGATAATTCCGCCAAAGATAGCGGGAAAATATCTGGTGGCTGCTTTTTTTAACAGATTACGATTCATTCCCAAAATGGAACCGGTAATCAGTGCTGCAATATAAAAGTCTAAAAACGCACCGGTTGGCTTAAAGAAGGTGTTGATGCTGCCAACCAAATCCAGCTTAATTCCCATATTGAAGATTTTGGTACCGTCCTCCAGGGTCTTCATCAGCTTGGGCAACAGGTCAAAATAGTCCAGCAACGCTGTGCCAAAGATAACAACAATGGCGCCGCCGCCCAAATAGGAACGGATAATGGGTGTTTTCTCACCAATTTCATTGAGTATGGTTCCAAGAACAATCATAAAGGCAAAGCATCCGGCCATACCGGTAGGTAAAACGCCCAAGTAGGTAGCCGCTAAAATAACTCCTGCAAAAATTGCAAAAAAGTACCAGGGAAGATTAAAGAGCTTGTAGCAGGGCTTTTCCGTTAAACTGTTTGAATTTGTACCGGTCATAATTTTTCCTCCTCATTATTACTGAGCTGCAGCTCATAATTCAACACAAGATGATGCTATGCAGTGTTAAACATCAGTAAACGCAGGTAAAATTGCCCTGGGTGAAGTAAAGCCTTGGCCGATAAAATTTGCAAGCTACAGGTTGCTTAAAATAAGCTCAATGGTGTTTTAAATACGGGCCACACCGCTTCTGCGGGCAGCCTCTGCAACCGCTTTGGCCACAGCAGGGCCCACACGTTTGTCAAAAGCAGCAGGAATTATGTATTGATCACTCAGCTCTTCCGGCAAAATGATGTCTGCCAACGCTCTGGCTGCGGCCATCTTCATCTCCTCATTGATGTCGCTGGCTCGCACATCAAAAGCGCCTCGGAACATTCCCGGAAATACCAAAACATTGTTAATTTGGTTTGGATAGTCGGAGCGGCCAGTACCAATAATTGCAGCGCCGCCTTGTTTTGCTTCATCGGGCATAATTTCGGGAACAGGGTTTGCCATAGCAAAAACAATAGCATCCTTTGCCATAGAGGCAACCATTTTAGGGGTTACAAGATTGGGGCGAGAAACACCGATGAAAACATCTGCTCCTGCCATAACCTCTGCCAATGTACCGTGTCTGTTGTCACGGTTTGTTTTTTGAGCCATCTCTTCCTGGGCAGGGTTGAGCCACTCTGCCCCACGATAAATGGCTCCTTTGATATCGCACATCACAATATCACCAAAACCCATCTCCAGCAACAGCTTACCAATAGAAATACCTGCTGCACCGGCGCCGTTGATGACAATACGCAGCTCTCCCATTTTTCGCTTGGTATAGCGAATGGCATTAATCAGTGCTGCGGCAACCACAATGGCAGTACCGTGCTGATCATCATGGAAGATTGGAATGTCGCATTTTTCTTTTAGTTTTTTCTCAATTTCAAAACAACGGGGTGCTGCAATATCTTCTAAATTAATGCCGCCAAAGGAGCCCGAAATTTGATACACAATGTTAACAAATTCATCTACATCTTTGGTTTTTACGCATAAAGGAAAAGCATCTACATCGCCAAAGCTTTTAAACAATACGCACTTTCCCTCCATGACGGGCATACCGGCTTCCGGACCGATATCACCCAGACCCAGCACCGCTGTGCCATCGGTAATGACTGCGCACAAATTATGCCGCCGTGTAAGTTCGTAGCTTTTGTTGATATCCTTTTGAATTTCCAAGCAGGGTTGTGCCACTCCCGGGGTATACGCCAGAGACAAATCCTCTTTTGTTTCTACCGGAACAGTTGCTATAACCTCAATTTTTCCCTTCCACTCACCATGAAGTCTCAAGGCTTCTTTCCCGTAATCCATTCCCTTCCTCCTTTTATTGTTTATAATTGATATAATAATAACAATAATCGCAAATTATTTTCGCACTTTTACTATAGCTCATTTTATATGTTAAAAAATCCTTTGGAAACTATTCAAAGGCTTTTGTAAGTAAAGAAAGTAGAATTTGGGTAAAAAACAACCATTTCTTAGAGCTTGGAGTTGAAAGTACCTATTTTGAATGATAAAATAATCAAAAGAACAGTAATTTTGGTGTGTTTGACGGAGGAGCTATGCGCTTTTGGAAGTGGAACAAAAGGCAAACATCCGGCATTGCCGCTTTATTTATTAAACTGCTGGTATGGTCCACTTTTGTATGGATTATATTGCTGAGCATTACCGTTACCGCAACACTCCGCTTCTCACTGGATACCCTGGAAAAAAAAATTGACCAAAGCCTCATTGCAACCTCCTCTTCTCTTGCCAACAGCCAAATGGTTCATCAGGCGCTTCAAGATGGCTACTGCTCTCTGGAGCTAAAAAACTACCTTGACAACCTGATTTCCCTTACCGAGGATATGGATGTCATTACCATAGCAGATACCAGCTCCATCCGCCTTTATCACGTAGTGCCTCAACGTATCGGGCAGGAGTTTGTCGGCGGCGACCAGGGAAGGGCATTAAAGGGTGAGTCTTATACCTCTGACGCCGTTGGAACCCTTGGCCTTCAGCACAGGGCTTTTGCTCCCGTTCAGGAGCCCGATGGTACTGTTTTAGGCTTTGTCATGGCCAGCACTACCATGTCGCAGCTGAATGAACTGCGCAATAACATCACAGCCACCTACTCCAAAATTGCATTGCTGCTGATGCTTGCTACTCTGGTGCTTTCGGGCATGTTTTCCCTCTTTATCCGCCGCCTGCTGCATGGCTTTAGCCCAGAGGAGCTGGTACATACCTATTTGACCCAAAACGAGGTTTTAAACAACCTGGAGGAGGGTGTGGTGTCGGTGGATGCTTATGGCAAAATACAACTGGTAAACCACGCCACCGAAGAAATGCTGGGGCAAAGTGCCGAGCTACTGGAGGGAACGAAGCTGGACGACCTGATACGCTGTGAGGATGAAAAAAGCCTTTTGCTGTGCACAGGTCAAGAAGTTTCTACCTCCCGACCCAACATTCTCTCCAGCTGCATACCGTTGAAAAAGGACGGAAAACGAACCGGTACCACCTTTATACTCAAAGACAAAAGCGAGACTATCCGTAAGGCAGAGCAGCTTGCAGGAACCCGGCACATCATTTCTGCCCTGCGCGCCAACAGTCACGAATATATGAATATGCTGCAAGTGATTTCCGGCCTTTTGCAAATGGGACGAACACAGGATGCCATGGCGTATATTGGCAATATATCTGCCGTGCATGCAAATGCCAGCGGGCCTGTACTTCAGCATATCCATAACCCTAACGTTGCAGCTTTGCTGCTGGGTAAGCTTGGTAATATGCGTGAGCTGGATATTCATTTAACTTTGCTAGCCAATAGCCACCTTCCTGTGCATAGTCAGTATCTGTCTACCACAGAGCTGGTAACGGTTATAGGGAACCTGGTAGAAAATGCCATTGAAGCTATTAACGCCACCAACGGAAAAGAGTCCAGAAGTATTGTGCTTCAAATAACCGAAAATGATGAAGGTCTGCTGATTATGGTTTTGGATTCCGGCGTTGGTATGCCGCCTGAAATTCTTCCCCGTATATTTGATTCTTCCTTTAGCACCAAAGCTGATGAAGGACGTGGGGTGGGCATGTCTCTTATCCGCAATATTGTCACCCACCGGGGCGGCAGCATCGAAATTGATTCAGAACCCGGCTCCGGAACTACTTTTACACTGGTTTTCAGTGAAAAAAGACAGGAAAGAGTGATGACATGATTCATACCATTATTGTCGAGGATGACCCAATGGTTGCACAAATCAACCAGCAATACCTTTTGTGTTTTAATAACTTTGTGGTAGACGGCATTTTTGCCAATGGTCAGGCCGCGTTGGACTACCTGCATTCTCATTTGGTAGATTTGATGATTTTGGATGTATATATGCCCTCTTTGAGCGGCAACGAGCTGCTCCGCCGGATGCGAAGTGAAAACAGCAAATGCGCCGTAATTATGATCACCGCCGCTACCGAAATGAGCATAGTCAACGAAACACTCCACCTTGGTATTGTAGATTACCTGATTAAACCCTATACCTTTGAGCGTTTTCAGGAGGCAATACATAAATATCTCAGTCAGGCACACCTGCTAAAAAGCACCACCAAGGCAGACCAGTCAGTTGTAGACAGATTATTGAATAACGATGCTTCCTCAAACATGGAGTATAGTGATTTACGTAAAGGCCTGACGCAAAAAACGCTGGATTATATCTATAGCCTTTTGCATGAAAATGAAATTGAAAAACACACCTGTGAAAGTATTGCTGCGGCATCTGGCTTATCTAAAATAACGGTGCGCCGATATTTTAACTATCTCATTGAAACGGGGCATCTCCTTAGCTCTATCGATTATGAAACAGGGGGTCGCCCCAGGGTTTTATACCGGTTAAAATAAAAAAATTATTTTAAAAAGCCAAAGGTAAAAGGCCACCGGTTAACCGGTGGCCTTTTAGGTATCGGTATGCCTGTTGGAGGCACCAAGCTGACTAAAACACCAAGAAGCTTACTGTCCAAACCAAATGGAGCATATTTACAACAATATAAAGTAATAAAACTAAGTTTATTGCATAGTTTCCCAACCTGAGTTGTGATTGATTTGCTTGGCCTATTCTAAAGTAAACCCAAGCAATGAGTGCGGCAGGCAAAAGTATTTTTATAAAAACCAGCTGGCTGAAGTTGAGTACAATACTTTCTAATAAGAAGTTGGCTTCCTTAAAATAGCCGGTACCAACCAGCAAATACGTCAATAATGCATCAGAAACGTTCAGCGTGTACAGTATGATAAGCTTACTCCGTACCGTCTTGAGGTCATGCACCCCAAATGAATAAAACACCCAAAACCTCCTTGTGCCCTCAACGGCGTTTACATGACAGAATGACAATGTCTTTATAAATTATCTGGCCAAACGGGTAAAACATACACGAAACAAAAAATAATTGCGCAAGCATCAAAAAAGATTTACAGCAAATAACGCAGAGTATTCAGCAACTACTACCCCCTTCCTTCACTGTCCGGTTGCTTATACATAAAGAACCCCTCTGGCATAGCCAGAGGGGTTCTTATCTTTTTATTTATGTTTTTTCCTGTTTAAATAAAATGAATACGACTCAATGGTAACATGCTGTCTGCCAATACTTTTTTATATATTCTCGTCAAGTACTTGATATTGCTCTGTCCATCCAGTCTTTATGGTTTAAATACCACTGGATGGTTTCTGCTATTCCCTTCTCAAACGTATAAACAGGAGACCAACCAAGCTCCGTGGTTATTTTAGTATAATCAATAGCATAGCGCCTGTCGTGTCCCGGTCGGTCTGGTACGTGGGTAACCAAATTTTCACTTTTGCCCAGTGCTTTAATAATGTATTTCACAATTTCAATGTTTGTCTTTTCAGTATTTCCACCAATATTATATACTTCGCCGGGTTTACCCTTTTGAAGCACTGCATCAATGGCGGAACAATGATCGGTAACATGCACCCAGTCCCGTATCTGCAAGCCATCCCCATAAACAGGCAGGGGCTTTTCGCTGATGCAGTTGTGAATCATCAGCGGAATTAACTTTTCCGGAAATTGGTAAGGCCCATAATTATTGGAGCAGCGTGTAATGTTGATTGGTAAACCATAAGTTTTTTCATAAGCACGAACCATCATATCAGCAGATGCCTTGGATGCTGCATATGGGCTATTGGGAGAAAGAGCCGCCTCCTCTGTAAACTTTCCTGTTTCGCCAAGGGCGCCATATACCTCATCAGTAGAAATTTGGATAAATCTCACCCCTGACCGGTAGTCACGGCAGTAGCTGTCATCCGGTCTCAGTTTCCAATGATTTTTGGCGGCATCCAGCAGTACTTGTGTACCCAGCACATTGGTAGTTACAAAACAATACGGATTATTAATACTGCGGTCTACATGACTTTCTGCAGCAAAATGTACAACGCAGTCAATCTCATACTTTTCAAAAATGCTGTCAACGGTTTGCACATCTCTGATGTCACCTTTGATGAAATGGTGGTTGGGGTACTGGTTGGCATCCTCTAAGTTTTCCAAATTACCGGCATAAGTAAGGGCATCCAAATTGATTAGTCTGGCAGTGGGATATTTTTTAAGCATATATTGAACAAAATTTGAGCCAATAAACCCGGCACCACCGGTTACAAGCAGATTCTGCATCAGCTTTCCTCCCCAAAAAATGCAAGGGTCTTTTTTGCAATATAATCACGGTTTTCTGCCTGCAGACCATAATAGAGTGGCAAACGCACAAGGCATCTGCTGCCATGGGTAGTATGTAAATCCTCACCGCAAAAACGGCCATAGAGCTTCCCTGCAGGGGCACTGTGCAGCGGTACATAATGAAAAGCACATTGCACACCATTATCCTTCATAAATTGCAGATATTGCTCTCGTTGATCCATGTCTCTGCATTTGATATAGTATAAATGACCGTTATGCTTGCATCCCTGTGGTACAGCAGGAAGACTGATGCCACAATGCGAAAGCGGTCGCAGTGCTGCATCATAGGCATACCAAGTGGTAAGGCGGTTATGAAGAATGGCTTTGGCAGCCTCCAGCTGTGCCCACAAATGGGCTGCATTCAGCTCACTGGGCAGGTAATTGCCGCCATACTGCACCCAGTGGTACCGCTGTACCTCTCCTCTCACAAATTGTGCGCGGTTGGTTCCGTTTTCCCACAGCCTCTCGGCATATTCTATATCCTGGGGACGATTAATTACCAGCGCCCCGCCCTCTCCCATGCTGTAATTTTTAGTTTCATGGAAGGAGTAGCAGCCAAAATCACCCAGTGTACCCAAAGGCTTACCGTGATAGGTGCTCATCACCGCCTGTGCAGCATCCTCCACCACAAGCAGGCCACGGGAGCGGGCAACCTCTAGGATGCGCTGCATTTCACAGGCTACACCTGCGTAATGTACAACGCATATTACCCGCGTTTTTTCTGTTATTGCCTCTATGAGTTTTTCTTCATCTATATTCATTGTGTCGGGGCGTACATCCACAAAAACCAGTCTTGCCCCTGCCATCACAAAGGCATTGGCGGTAGAAGAAAAGGTGAAGCTGGGCAAAATCACTTCATCCCCGGGGTGCAGATTACACAGCAGCGCCGCCATTTCCAGTGCAGCAGTGCCACTGTTGGTCAGTAGCACACGGCAGGCGTTAAACTGCTGCTCCATCCATTGACTGCACAGCTTTGTAAAGGGTCCGTCACCGCTAATTTTTCCGTTTTTAATTGCTTTATCCAAATATTCCTGTTCCGTACCTACAAAAGGCGGCTTATTAAACGGTATCATGGAGTTCTCCTTTCGCTGGTACGAAATTAAAAACGATAAAGCACCCTGCATGCTCGCTTTCAGTATAACATACTGCCGCGCACTTGCAGAGTGCTTTTTTATGGTTGCGCCAACCTTTTACAGCATAGCAGCAATATTTTCTGCAGTAATATCTTCGGTTAGTGTGCTTACCAGGGCATTGTTATTTAAATAAGCAACACTGGGGAATACGGATATACCCACACGTTTTGCAATACCGTCAGATTTGTACACATCCGCCCGGGCAACATTGACTTCGGGGTGCGCTTTTTCAAACTCCTCCACAACGCTTAACAGCTCGCGGCTCTTTTGGTCGGCAGCGTTATAAAAATACACCACAGAAGAATTGCCGTTGTTCAGAATCTGTGTTTGAAACATCTCTTCTTCGGCAATATATTTTTCTGCTGCATATCCGGCAATTGCGCCGTCACCAACAGCGGTGGCAACCTGCTTTAAAAACTTATCGCGGACATCGCCTACGGCATATACACCCTTCAGGTTGGTCTCCATGCATTCATTGGTTTGCAGATAGCCGGCTCGGTTCATATCCAGCACACCGTGGAACAGCTCGGTATTGGGCAGATATCCGATAAACAGGAAGCAGGTATCTACCTTAACCGGAATCAGATTGTTGCTCTTTACGTTTTTCAGTACGACAGTATCCAAATGTCCGTCGCCCTCAAAGCCATCTACCACGGTGTTCCACATAAACTCCATTTTTTCGTTTTGCAGAGCCTGTGCTTTGGCAATCTCGTTGCAGTCCATCTTGCCCTCGTCGTGCATAACCGAGACAATTACCTTTTTGGCAAATTTGGTAAGGAACATGCCTTCTTCTATGGCTGCATCGCCGCTGCCAATTACCATAACAGTTTTGTCAGTGTTGGCTGCTGCATCGCAGGTGGCGCAGAAGGAAATTCCCTTGTCATACAGGTACTCAGCTTCGCCCCGTGCACCGGTAAGACGTGGCTTGCCGCCACTGGCAACAATAACTGCCTTACAAAGGTATTTGTTGCGGAAGGTCTCTACAACCTTTTCCTCACCGGAAAGCTCTACACTTCTTACATCGGTAAGCTTAAACTTGACGCCAAACTTTTTGGCCTGCTTATGAAACAGCTCCATAAGACCAAGCCCTGTGGCGCCCTCAGGAAAACCGGGGTAATTTTCAATCTCGTTGGTATAGGTGGCAAGGCCGCCCACCAGTGCTTTTTCAATAATCAGGGTTTTAAGGCGGGCACGTCCACAGTAAATTCCTGCGGTAAGACCTGCTGCTCCACCGCCAATAATGACAACGTCGTATTGCTCAATTTTCTTTTCCATGCTAATCACCCATTCTGCCGCTTCGTGCCGGCACATAGTCATATAAACACAAAATCTTATTACACGAAGTAAAAAATAATAAGAAATCGTTAAATTTTTGCACAACAAGTAACACCCGCAAAAAACACCGTTAAGATGTATTTTCCGGGCATATCAACAGTGCGTAACCTCAGACAAGCTGTTGATACGGCAAAGTTTTTGTTCAGTATACTCTTCCTGCACATAGATGATTTTGAAATAAATGGCAGAGAGGCAAAGACCCTGCAAAAAGCAGAAGCGGAGCACAGCACTGTGACGGCACTGTGCCCCGCATTTTGTTACATAAAAAATTTTGCCAAAAGCTTGCTGCCAAAAAACGCACCAATAAACAGGAACAGGGCAAAAACCCAACCGGACAGCGACAAGGATGCAATGCTGGAAAACAGTGCACCAATGTTGCAGCCACCTGCAAGACGGGCACCATAGCCCATGAGCAGGCCGCCTGCTGTAGCTGCCAGTATCTGCTTTACGTTTTTAATCTTTTTGAATTTAAACTGCGAAGCCAACAAGGCTGCCAGCAGTGCGCCAAAAATAATACCTATATTGAGCCAGGAACCAGTGTGGTTCAAAATTCCCGCATTTAGTGTTGCCTGAGCACCTTCTGATGAAAAATACCACCACTTATCGACGTTGCCGCCAACCAGGCGATACAGCCATCCTCCCCAGTATGCAAAGGTACCGGATACACCCCACGGTGAACCTGTAGCCGCAAACAGGGCAGTATTAAAAAGAGCCAGCAGTACAGCACCAGTTACATATGTAAACGGGTTTTTGAAGATTTTTTTATAGTAAGTATTTTTGCTTACTTTATCCCAAAAAGCCTTCAAAGCCTGCACCTTCCTTATCTAACATAATTGCTTGACTACGCAAAGCGTTTATTACTTGGTAAGCTCAATGACAACTTCCCACTCGCCGTCGTCCACTTCTTCCACGTCTACATTGTAGCCCTGGTTGCGTGCCCACTCGGGAATGTTCTTCATTGCGCAGCTGTGGTCAATTTGAGCAATCACAATATCACCGACAGATGCTTTTTCACACTGTTTCTGAACTTTCATCAGGGGAACAGGGCAAGCCTCGCCCAAGCAATCAATAGTAAATTCGGCCATGGTAATATACCTCCAAAATAATGTTTGTTTTGTTTAAGGGGTATCACTCTTCATCGGTGATGCCCATTTTCTTTTTCTCGTACAAATCTGCCGCAATGTACAGCAGTCCAATTACGGCAAGCTGCAATACCAGCGCACCGCCCCAGCCAAATACATCGGGTAAAAACACCCGAGGTGCTGTGGCGTTAAAATTCAGGGTCCACCAGCCCATATGGTTTGCACCAATTAAAGAGCCGATGACAAAAAACAGCAGGCTAAGCATTTGCATGCCAAAGCCCTCACCCACACGCATCAGTGTACCGGATGCACAGCCGCCTGCTATTACCATACCAATTCCGAAGAGCACGCCGCCCACGGCTGTTGCAAGGCTGATAGGCATCACATAGCTTTGACCGGGAATGGGCTGACCACTAGTAAATGCGCCGTATTTAATGGCCCAAAAACCAATGGTGGCAATGGCACAGGCAATGAGC
>JAEYXR010000109.1 GCA_023431215.1 Bacillota bacterium | reverse complement strand
CTCCATGGGTTTATCATCTCCGCTCTGGTTGTTGTGGTGTCCTTTGTGGTACAGCTGATGATGGGTCAAATCTAAATCTCGTTATAAAAAACCAGAAGTGGTTCACCGCTTCTGGTTTTTTTCTATTACAGGTAAAAATTTTGTATTGAAAATGAGTAAAATTTTAAAGAACCCATTGACAAATAGATAAACCTATCGTACTATTGTATTAATCTAATAATACAATAGTACAGAAAGGAGACGACGCCATGGCATGGAACCTGGTAAGCGATCGGCCAATTTATATTCAGCTTGTTGACCGTATTAAGCTGGGCATTCTGTCGGGAGAGTTTCCCGCCGGATCACGGATGCCCTCGGTGCGTGACCTTGCAGCCGAGGCAGGAGTAAACCCGAATACCATGCAAAAAGCATTAAGCGAGCTGGAACGAGACGGTTTTTTAACCAGCCAGCGCACAAGCGGACGCTTTGTCAGCGTGGATGACAGTATATTTGCTCAGGTAAAGGAGAGTTTGGCAATGGAAGCCATTGAAGAGTTTTTAGAAAAAATGGCCCGCCTGGGCTTTGATAGGGAACAGGTGGCAGCAATGATTGCTTCATTTGTACCAAAGGAGGAACACTGAAGATGGAACAAAAATTAAGCCCAAATTCCATGGCAGCCCCCGGCCCTGCGCCTATTTTACAATGCTGCCAGCTCACCAAAATATATGGACACATAGAGGCTCTGCGCTCGGTGGACTTGACCTTGGAGCGCGGTCGGATTGTTGGCCTGCTGGGCCCCAACGGCAGCGGCAAAACCACCCTGATTAAAACCATTGCGGGACTCATCACCCCTACCGTGGGAGATGTGTTTATCAATGGCTACCGCCCCGGTGTTGAGACAAAAAAGCATGTTGCCTACCTTCCGGAGCGCACTTACCTTAACGATTGGATGCGTGTGAAGGATATCATTGGCTTTTTTACCGACTTCTATGAGAATTTTAATCCTCAAAAAGCATACGACATGCTTGCACGTCTGCACATAGACCCTATGGATAAGCTGAAGACTATGTCCAAGGGCACAAAAGAAAAGGTGCAGCTGATTTTGGTAATGAGCCGTGATGCAGACCTTTATCTGCTGGATGAGCCCATTGGTGGTGTGGACCCCGCTGCCCGTGACTATATTTTGCAGACTATTTTAACCAACTACAGCCAGGATGCGACCGTCATTATTTCCACCCATTTAATCAGCGATGTGGAAAAAGTGCTGGATGACGTAGTGTTTTTGGCTTACGGCAATATTGCCATACATTCCTCTGTAGACGATATTCGTGAAAAGCAGGGTAAAAGCGTGGACGACCTGTTCCGGGAGGTGTTTAGATGTTAGGAAAATTATTAAAATACGAAATGCGCGCAACCGGCAGAATCTTCTTGCCCACTTATCTGTTGCTTCTTGTTTTTGCGCTTTTAAGCCGCTTTTCCATGGCTGCCATCGACTTTGACATTGTCCGAAAATATGAATTTTTAAGTATACTATTTTTTTCTATTATCGGCATCTATGTCTTTACCATTCTTGGTGCCTTCATTGTTACCTTTATTGTGTTGATACAGCGGTTTTATAAAAATCTTACCGGAGACGAGGGTTACCTGATGTTTACCCTGCCGGTATCTCCCTGGCAGCTGGTAGCAAGTAAGACGCTTTCTTCCCTGCTTTGGCAGCTTGCCACCGGTGCAGCAGTCCTCATTTCCTTGTTTGTAATGCTGTTCGACCCAAGTTATCTCCCCGGTTTAAAAGATGTTTTTCATCAGTTATGGATAGAATTTACCATGGAATTTGGTGTGGGTGCCAATATAGTTGCAATGGTTGTAGAATTTATTATCATTACCATTGTGGGAGCAATACAAGGTATGCTGATGATTTATGCTGCAATTGCAATCGGCCATACCATGCAAAATCATCGTATTCTTGGGGCGATAGGTGCTTATATTGGCCTGTCTATTATCATGCAGGTGCTTGGTTCTGTGGTGATGATACCCCTGGGCCTGCTGAATTTTGGGAACCTTGAAACTATTGTGGTTCAAAATCCATTCCTCTTCTTTAACGGAATCATGCTGGTCAGCGGTCTTATTTCAATTGTATCCAGTGTCATCTTTTTCTTTATCACCACCTTTATTTTAAGCCGCCAGCTAAATTTGGAATAAGGAGACCGGAGCTTATATGATGCATGGCAAATCTTTAAAACATGTGCTGATTGTTGCTGCGGCGGTTGCAGTTTCCATCATAGTATTTCTCGCCATGGGTGCGCCTGTCCGTCTGGCATCTGTGTCCAGCTATGGTCTTCAAAGCCTTTCATCCCGCCACTGGTATCTGACAGAAAAAGAAGCCAGAGACATTGCATTGTCTGCGGGAGAAACCCTTGCCGTAACCACAGATATTAAAACCAAAGACGGTGATATTACGGTAGAAATTGTGAACGACAGCAAGGAAATACAGTTTTTGCAGACAAAAGACCAGCAGGGTAACCAAACCTTTACTCACCAAGCCGCAGAGGATGAAACCCTGACCCTGAATTTGACTGCCAAAAAGCACAGAGGAAGCTTTCAAATCGATTGGAGCATATCCCCGTAATCCTCTCGCTTTTTCTTGACAAAAACCGCCCGACATGGTATTGTTATGCTAATCGTTAAACACTGCCAAAGACAGTGAAGAGGAGTAGTAAGCAGGCCCCCCGGGGCGTAGAGAGCGGCCGTTGGTGAAAGCGCCGTGCCCGATGCCTGCCCAAGTAGCCTTGGAGTTGCGAACCCAACGGAGAACAAGTTCTCTCAGTAGGCTTCGACGTGTTCCCCACACGTTACCACGGGGGTGAATTCAGCAAGAACATACTTGCTGGCTTCAGCAAAGTGTACACCCATTTTGGGTGTAAATTCAGGTGGTACCGCGCTACTATGCGTCCTGTTGCAGCAATGCAATGGGGCGCTTTTTTACGTTTCTAACCTTTTCTGCGTATGAAAAGCCGCTAACCACCAACAATTATTAAAACTATCTGAGATATTTTTAATAATTGCGCATCGGCCTTTGAACGGTGCACTTTAAGGCCGTAAATGGCAAAGCGCTTATATGCCGATCATAAGATAGTAAAACTATTTTATTAAGTTATTTTACTTTTGATTTAGGAGGCACTACCATGGCAAAAGAACTTGCAAAGGTTTATGACCCCAAGCAGGTAGAGGATAGACTCTACCATGAATGGGTAGAAAACGGCTATTTTCATGCCGAGCCCAACCCCAAGAAAAAACCCTATACCATTGTAATTCCCCCGCCCAACATCACCGGGCAGCTTCATATGGGCCATGCACTGGACAACACCCTGCAGGATGTGCTCATCCGCTGGCGCCGTATGCAGGGCCGTGAGGCTCTGTGGCTCCCCGGCACCGACCATGCTTCCATTGCCACCGAGGCAAAAATTGTGGAGGCCATGAAAAAAGAGGGTCTGACCAAGGAGGACCTGGGCCGAGAAAAGTTTTTGGAGCGCGCCTGGGAGTGGAAAAAGCAGTACGGCGGCCGCATTGTGGAGCAGCTGAAAAAGCTGGGCTCCTCCTGCGACTGGGAGCGTGAGCGTTTTACCATGGACGAGGGCTGCAACAAGGCCGTAAAAGAGGTGTTCTGCCGCCTGTATGACAAGGGGCTGATCTACCGCGGTGAGCGCATCATCAACTGGTGCCCCCACTGCCACACCTCCATCTCTGACGCAGAGGTGGACTATGCCGACCAGGCAGGTCATTTCTGGCACATACGCTACCCCATTGTAGGCACCGACCGCTTCTTAGAAGTTGCCACCACCCGCCCCGAGACCATGCTGGGTGATACCGCCATTGCCGTCAACCCCGAGGATGAGCGTTATACTGATTTGGTGGGCAAAATGGTACTGCTGCCCTTGGTGAACAAGGAAATCCCCATCGTTGCCGACAGCTATGTGGAAAAGGACTTCGGCACCGGCTGCGTCAAAATTACCCCTGCCCATGACCCCAATG
>JAEYXR010000069.1 GCA_023431215.1 Bacillota bacterium | reverse complement strand
TTGTACCACCGCGGTAACTTCGCCGTTGCAATAAACCGTACGGATATTGACCGGTACCCAAAAGGCGGCCACCAGAAGAATCAGCAGCCCCAGCAGTATTTTTCCCACCACGGCTGCTCACCCCTTTCCTGCTTTACCAAAAAGCCTTGGCAACCGGCGCCGCCTCGTCCCCCGGCATCCGGATTCTGCTCTCATTGCGTTTTATCCACCACAGGTCCTTACCAAACGTATTTCCCAAACAGGAGAGTCGGGGGCTACTTTTTTACGCGCTCCATCCGGTACAAAGCCCAGTTTTTGATAAAAAGACCGGGCATTTTGATTTTCTTCAAAAACCCACAGCGAAAGCTGTTTGGCCCCTTTTTCTCTGACATGTGCCATAATAAAGCTAATGCATTGGGTGCCATAGCCCCTGTGCCAGTGCTGGGGCAAAAAGTAGATGGCAATCAGTTCCCAGGTATCGGGGGCCAAATCATTGTCTCTTGGGTTGCCCAAAGAAAAATACCCCACCGGCTCCAAAGATTCCATTGCCAGAAAGTGCTCGTTCTTTGGGCTGCGCAGTTCTTTTTTCCAAAAATTAAGGCGGTACTGGTAGCTGCCCCGCAGCGCCAGCTGGTCTGCCGGTACAATGTCTTTATAGGCAGAACGCCAGGATTCCGCATGAATTGCTGCCAAGTCCTGAGTATCCTCGGGAGTGGCTTTGCGTATAAACAACACAAGGCATCCTCCTTTATACCGGGGCATTTGCAGGGTTAAAATCAAAGAAATTGCATCCCAGCCTGCATGCTTGCCCTATCTCTTATTATCTCTGTCCAAATAACCAAAGCAAAATACTTTTCCAACGCCCTTACCATCATTCCTGGATATCATTAAGGGGGTACATCTGTTCCTTATGACATTGCTATACTCATTGAAGGGCAAAAACATCGCCAATAATATAGTTTGCTATAGAATGTTTTCTCTTGACTGTCTAGGGGTAGTATGGACAACACAAGGCACACCCCATACAAGTCTTCTGCTTATTCGTCCCCAAAAGTCAACTGGCCGTTGTTTTCGTCAGGTTCTTCCCGCTCCGGTTCTTCGTCCTCAATAGCGGGCAGCTCTTCAAGGGTAGAAAGGCCAAAGCAACGTAAAAATGCTGATGTTGTACGGTAGGCAATGGGTCTGCCGGGCAGTTCCATGCGTCCGGCTTCCTCCACCAGCCCTTTTTCCACCAGCGACACCACCACGGAGGAACTGTCTACACCGCGCACCTGTTCCACAAACCCGCGGGTAACCGGCTGGTTATAGGCAATGATAGCCAAAACCTCCAGTGCAGCGGCTGAAAGAGGGGCATTGCGGCGAAGCTCCAGCACCTGACGAATCACCGGTGCATAGGGCGCACGGGTGCAAAGCTGATAACTGTCCTCCAGCCTGCGCACCTCCAAAGGGCTCTTTTGTTCTTCTAAATAATCTTCTATTCCCGCACACAGGCTGTGGGTCTCACCAAGACCAAAGTCCAGTGCCTCGGCAATACGGGCAGCCTCCAGCGGCTCCCCGGCGGCAAACAGCACCGCTAATATTTTATTGTGGCTTTCAGTCAGCTGCAATGAGTCCGCAACCTTTCTTTTTACGTCTTTGGGGCATTTTGGGGCAAACTGTTATACCTGCTGGCTGCGGCCGGTAAACACCACCGTGGTATCGTCATTTTCCAAATGGATGCGCTTAGCCTTCAGCAGCTCCAGCACCGCCATAAAGGTAGCCACCATCTCGCTGCGGCCACCGCTGTCATACAGCTCCTCAACAGGAAGTGTGCTGCGCTTATATAGCCTGCGCAATATATGAAAAATGCGGCTTGCCACCGAAACAAAGGGTTTTGCCACCAGCGGAGTAAACACCTCCGACTGGGGGGGCAGCTTGCGGCGGCCCTTGCCCACAGCTTCCCAGTAGGCGCGGGTTAGCTCCGAAGCTGCGTGGCGGCGGGTATAGGTATTGTCAGTTTCAATGTCCATGGGCTGGCGAACAAACAGGGCGTGGCCCTGGTTGCGCTCACCCAGCAGCGCCGCAGCTTGTTTGCAGGCCTGATACTCCAGCAGCTGGCCGGTAAGCTCCGCCTTGGGGTCCGGTTCTTCTTCTCTGCGGGGTAACAAGCTAACGGTCTTGATATAGACCAGACGGGACGCCATCTCTAAAAATTCACTGGCAATTTCCATGTCCGCTTCTTCCAGCGAATGGATATAGTCCATGTACTGCTCCAGCAGGTCTGAGATGTTGATATCCACAATGTTCATTTGATGCTTTGAAATCAAATGAAGAATCAAATCAAGAGGTCCCTCATATTCATTGACCTTAAAGGACAGCCTTTTCTCTTGCTTTATTACGTCCAGCACCATGGCGCATCACCACATATGGCCCAAAAAGCCGGTGATAAAGTCCAAAGCTGATAGCAGCCAGCCGCGCAAATAAGACAGAGGGGTGCTCAGGAAACCCAGATACAGCAGCGCAAACAGACCAATCATGATGTAGCGTTCATACTGCATGATTTTATAATAAACTTTATAGGGCAGCAGTGCAGTCAGCAGACGAGAGCCGTCCAGGGGAGGTACCGGCAGCAGGTTAAACACCGCCAGACCCACGTTGGTGGTAATCATAATATTAAAAATATAGTAAAGTGATGTGGCATAACCGCCCGATACCATCAGTCCGGGTACCGCTAAAAAGAGCAGTTTGGATATGATCATCAGCCCCAGTGCCATCAGCAGGTTGGAAATGGGGCCGGCCACAGCAACCAGTGCCATGCCTTTTTTGACACCACAGTTAAAATTTCGGGAATAAACGGGTACAGGCTTTGCCCAGCCAAAACGGAACAAAATTAGCATCATGGAACCAAACGGATCCAGATGCTTTAAGGGATTCAGGGTAATGCGCCCCAGGTTTCGGGCGGTATGGTCACCCAGCTTATCGGCCACCCATGCATGGGCACTTTCGTGCACTGGCAGCGAGGTCATAAGCACAATGGCCAAAACAACCATTTCAAAAAGACGATAATTAGAAAACAAACAATCAACTCCAAATCTCTTTTGGGGCTGTACCCAGCCATTATCATAAGCATATTTTGCCCAAAAAACGGGCAGCCTAGTTTTTGCTATTATTGTGTTACTTTGATTCAAAACAAAATGCCTTTTGCTTTCAATGTTAATATCTGGCAGTACAAAATTTGTTTTATGCCAATATCGAAGCATCTGGGTTGCAAAAACCAGCTAACCGCTGCTTTAAAGCTACAATATTAGTTTTATTATAGCTATTTAACAGAACAAAAACAAGGCGAAGGTGCTGATAAAGGGTTAAGTTTCTTTGAATATTGCGAAAAATATTAACAAATTTAAAAAACTTCTTGCTTTTTGCATTGGAATTTGATAGTATACTAATGTTACTTTATTGGCAGAGCCAAAAAGGAGGTGCAGACCATGGCTAAATGCGATATCTGCGGCAAGGGCGTTACCTTTGGTATTAAGGTTTCTCACTCCCACAGAAGATCCAACAGAACCTGGAAGCCCAACGTAAGACGCGTTAAGGCAGTCGTCAACGGATCTCCCTGTCACCTCTACGCCTGCACCCGTTGCATGCGTTCTGGTAAGGTTGAGCGCGCTGTTTGATTTTAAACAACAGGTTAAAGGCTCCTGCCGCTTGGCAGGAGCTTTTTGTCTTGAATGCGACCTGTATGAAATTAAAGAGCAAAGCTCGATACCTTGTAGTGCTTTTACAATTGGGACGTGTAAATTTGTGTTTGCCAAGAGGAAAGAAACTGCAACAAAACCTCTTGCAAACTAAAAGTTTTTAGTGTATAATAAATTGCGCTGTGGTTTTAATGTAAAAATTATTCCATGCCGGTATGATGGAATTGGCAGACGTGCGGGACTCAAAATCCCGTGGTAGCAATACCGTGTCGGTTCGACCCCGACTACCGGCACCAAATAAGAAAGA
>JAEYXR010000016.1 GCA_023431215.1 Bacillota bacterium | reverse complement strand
CCCAGCATATCAAACAGGGCATCGTACAAAGGGCGCAGGTAGGGGTCTACCTTGTTTTGCAAATCACCGGGCAAAAAGCCCAGTTTTTCGCCCGCCTCTACAGCCGGGCGGGTCAAAATAATTCGGTTGATTTCGTGAGCGCGAAAGGCCTTGACTGCCATGGCCACAGCCAGATAGGTTTTGCCGGTGCCGGCGGGGCCAACACCCAAAACAATGGTGTTTTGGCGGATGCTGTCAATATATTTTTGCTGACCAATGGTTTTGGCCTTTAGTGGACGTCCCTTAGCGGTGATGCAAATAACATCCTTGTTCAGCTCAGTTACTTCCTTTTCCTTGCCTTCCTCCACCAGTGTCATGACATAACGCACGTTTTGGTCGGTAAGGGGCTCGCCGGATTCTACCATGGTCATGAGGCTTTCAATGCATTTGGAGGCCATCAGTACCTTTTCTGCCTCGCCCGATACCTTGATGTCTGTTCCGCGGAATAAAATGCTGACACCGTACTGGCGCTCAATTTGGCGGCTGTTTTCATCATTGCTTCCAAACAGGGTCATGGCATGCTCCATGCGTTCTATATTGATAATTTGTTCTACCATAGGACTTTGTTACTCCTTATAATGGCACAGCCGCAAAAGCAGCCTTGAATTGAGGTGCTGATTCATGGTAATTTAAAAACAGATAAATGATAATTGCCATCATGGGGCATACGGCAAAAAAGATGCAAAATCATAAAAATCCGGTTAAAAACACCATATAAAACTGCACAAAAAGGCAGAAATCATCTGGCGCTACAGGATATCATCATTCGCTTTTCATTATTATAGCATATAGCGGATACAAAAACTATGAATTATTCATAAAATTTTATACATTATTTTGGATTACTTGTTGGTACACCTGCAAAATTTTTATCTGTTTTTTATTTTTTCTTACTCTCATCACCTAATCATCACAAAATGAGGTTATGCTAAACATAGATACATTACCGGAAAGGCGGGAAATTTCATGTACCATATTCTTGTAGTGGATGACGAACAGATGATTCGTGAAATGATAAAAAAATATGCCGTTTTTGAGGGAAATAAGGTTACTGAGGCCGGTGATGGCATGGAGGCGGTGGAGCTTTGCATGAGCACCACCTTTGATATAATTATTATGGATATTATGATGCCCGAATTAGACGGTTTTTCGGCCTGCCGTGAAATTAGAAAATTTTGCTCTACCCCCGTCATCATGCTATCGGCACGGGGAGAAGAATATGATAAAATTCATGGTTTTGAGCTTGGCGTAGATGATTATGTGGTAAAGCCTTTTTCTCCCAAGGAGCTGATGCTGCGGGTCAATGCCATTATCAAGCGCGCCACCGGCTCAGGCAAGCGTGAAATATTTACCCATGGCGGGCTGGTGGTTGATTTTACAGGGCGTGTGGTTACCATCGACGGCAATCAGGTTGATATGTCACCCAAGGAGTATGATCTGTTTTTTTACCTGGTGCGTAACCGTGGCATTGCCCTTACCCGGGAACGCCTCATCAATGACGTGTGGGGATACGATTTTTATGGTGACGACCGCACCCTGGACACCCACATCAAGCTGCTGAGAAAGTCTTTGGGAGCCTATAACGGCTGTATTGTAACCCTGCGCGGGGTGGGGTATCGCTTTGAAGCATAGCGGATTTAAAAAAGACTGGACTATCCAATCGGCTATGGATAAGGTGGGCATCAAATGGCGGTTGTTTGCGTACCTTGCAGCTTTTGCAGGTATTTTACTGCTGCTGCTGTGGCTGTTCCAAATTGTATTTTTAGATTCCTTTTACCGTGCAATCAAAGCTTCCAGCGTTCGGAAGGCTACCGATACCATTGTCAAAAATATTGACTCTGCCGACCTTAAAGATTATTTGGAGTCGATGAACCCTTTAGACGGAATTTGCGTGCTCATTGCAGATAAGGAAGGCAACGAAATTTTAACTTCCGACATTTTGCCTCAGTACAATATTTATCGGCTGCCAAAGTCCCGGCTTGCAGAGCTTTTTGTACAGGCACAGAGCACCGAGCACCTTACCCTTTCTATTGATGATAAAATTCAGCAGCCGCATTGGGACAACGAAGATGATTTAAAAGACAGTGATTCAAGCCATATGGGTGAGGAGGCCTGGAAAAACCAGACCCAACCAAAGAACGCACTGCCGCGTCCACCCAGAAACAACGGTGTGGTATCGCTGGTATATGGAAAAATAGCCCATAGCGCAACCTATGGAGATGTGTTGGTGCTGGTAAACTCTGTCATTACGCCGGTAAACTCCACGGTAGAAACGCTGCGCATCCAGTTCTTTTACATTGCCGGTATTTTGCTGGTTCTGTCGCTGCTGATGGCTGCTTATCTTTCCCGTAAAATATCCACCCCCATTATACAAATAAACCGCAGCGCCAAAGAGCTGGCCAAAGGGCGTTATGACACCACCTTTGAGGGCAGCGGCTACCGTGAAATAGCAGAGCTGAGCGATACCTTGAATTATGCTTCCAAAGAGCTTTCCAAAGTAGAGGGGCTTAGGCGTGAGCTCATTGCCAATGTTTCCCACGACCTGCGTACCCCTCTTACCATGATTATTGGGTATTCTGAAATGATTAGGGATATTCCGGGGGAAAATACGGCAGAAAATGTGCAGATTATTATTGATGAAGCCAACAGGCTAACGGGGCTTGTCAATGATATGCTGGATATTTCCAAGCTGCAGGCGGGTACCCAGACATTAGAGCCAAAACCGGTGGAGCTTACCTTCATGATTTGTGAGATATTGGAGCGATACCGGCAGATGACACGGTTGGACGGCTACCGTTTCGTTTTTGAATATCAGCGGCCTGTTTTGGTAAGCGGCGAGGAAAGCAAGCTGAGCCAGGTGGTGTATAATTTGGTAAACAACGCTATTACCTATACCGGTGCAGAAAAAACCATAACCATACGGCAGACAGTAGATGGCGACAAGGTAATGATACAGGTGATGGATACCGGAGAAGGGATACCACCGGAAAATCTGCCCTATATTTGGGAGCGTTATTATAAGGTGGATAAGGCCCACAAACGTGCTGCAGTGGGAACCGGGCTAGGGCTTTCCATTGTCCGCAGCCTGGTGGAGCTTCATGGGGGTACCTATGGTGTAGAAAGCACCTTGGGGCAGGGCAGTACATTTTGGTTCCGACTACCTGTTCTTCACCAGCTTTCGGAGCAATAAAAAATTATTAGGTACTAAACTAAGACAGGAACAGCCGCAAGAGCAAGAATCTTGAAGGTTGTTTCTGTCTGTATTTTTTCAGATTAGTTGACACTGAACGGTTCACCTCTATCTCTTGCTTTTACTGGAAAGTGCCGTGATACATGATAATAATTGCCCCAAAAAACAATATAGCATCTTAGGGCAAGGGCTTTGTAAGTTTTAAAAAGAAGAAAATATGAATTTAATGGGACAAACCAAGAAGGATATGCTATAATAACTGCGTACCTGTGTGATGGCACCGGTACTAAAAATTAAATATGTTTTCGAGAACAAGCATATTCGGGGAAGTTGGGTGTAAATCCCACGCGGTCCCGCCACTGTGACAAGGCCCTTGTGGTCTTTAAGCCAGATTACCGAGTTTGTTTCTTTGTTACCATTCACGAGGTATGAATTGGAGCAGTGATACCGGCAAAGATGGTTTTTGATCATTCTGTAACCGGCATGTAAAGCATCCCGTTCAATTCGGGGTGCTTTTTTTGTTTTGTGCAGAAAGGGCCGTCTTTGTACAACGGATTGAATCCCTGGGCGCAAAAGATTTTATAATTATGGCGAGGCAGACAATAAATCGTTGTGCCTTGTGATGAATGAAGTTTTGTGACCGAAAACAAGAAGGAGTGAAGAAGAATGACTATGAAATGGATTGCAGCCATGCTGTCTGCCTTGCTGCTGATGACCGCCTGTGGTACAGGTGCCCAAAGTGCCGGACAGCCCGTCAGTTCGTCCCAGTCACAGCAGGAGGCTGAGGCACCGGATACTTCGGTCACGTTTACCGATGATTTGGGGCGTACGGTTACGGTTGACCAGCCAGAGCGTGTAGCAGCCGCCGTAGGCAGCTTTGCCGAGGTTTGGCTGCTTGCGGGGGGAGAGCTTTGTGCGGTAACCGAGGACGCCTACTCTGAACGCAAACTGGAGCTACCAAAGTTGGAAAGTCTGGGAGCAATGAAAAGTCCCAGTGTGGAAATCATCATTGCCCAAGGGGTAGATTTGTTGCTGCTTTCTGCAAAAACCTCCGAGCATGTGGCACTGCAGCCAACCCTGGAAGCTGCGGGGGTTCCCTGTGCCTACTTTGAAGTGGAGACCTTTGAGGACTACCTGCGGATGCTGAAAATTTGTACGGAGATTACCGGTCAGCCTCAAAAATATGTAGAAAACGGAGAATCCGTACAAACCCAAATTGATGCGGCCATTGCCCTATCACAGGGTAAGGAGAGCCCGCGGGTACTGCTCATCAGAGCTTTTTCTACCGGGGCCAAGGCCAAGGGCAGCGACAATATGACCGGAGTAATGCTCAAAGACCTTGGGTGCACTAACATTGCCGACAGCAATACCGGCCTGCTGGAGGATTTGAGCATGGAAAAGATTATTGCAGAGGACCCGGACTTCATCTTTGTGACCACCATGGGTGCTTCTCACCAAAAGGCGCTGGATGCACTGGAGGAAAGCCTCACGGGCAGTCCTGCATGGGCGGGATTGACGGCGGTGCAAAACGGGCGATTTGTGGTGCTGGATCGCGACCTGTTCCACTACAAACCCAATGTGAGGTGGGGAGAAAGCTATGAAACCCTTGCAAACATCCTGTACGGCAACTAAAAAAAATCCCCGTATCTGGCTCTATACCGCGTTTGCCGCCGTGATTATTTTAGCAGCTGCAAGCCTGTGTATGGGGGCAGTGAGTGTTCCTCTTGGGGATCTTTGGGCAGTGCTACTGGGAGAAAAGAGCTCACCGTCTGCACGCATCCTGCTGTATGTGCGTCTGCCCCGCACCATAGCGGCTGTCTTTGCCGGGGCGGGGCTGGCCGGAGCCGGCGTAATTATTCAAACTCTGCTAAACAATCCTCTGGCAGGGCCCAATATCATTGGCGTCAATGCAGGAGCAGGCTTTGCGGCAGTGATTTGTTGTGCTTTATTTCCGGCAAAACCGTGGCTGATGCCATGGGGTGCTTTTGCGGGTGCTCTGGCAGCGGTGCTGCTGGTATACTCCATTGCCAAAAAAACCGGAGCCTCCCGCATTACCATTGTTTTGGCAGGTGTGGCCATCAACAGCTTCTTAAATGCCGGTACCGACACCATACATACGCTGATGCCCGATGCATTGGCAGGTAGCAATGCCTTTCGAATTGGCGGACTTTCTGCCATTTCTTCCGCCACACTGTGGCCTGCCTGTGTCCTTATTGCCGCTGCACTGTGCTTTGCCTTTGCGCTGCGTAACGAGCTGGATATTTTGGCACTGGGAGATGACATTGCCCACAGCCTTGGGCTGCCTGTGCGCACCTTTCGGTTTTTGCTGCTGGTGGCAGCGGCCTGTCTGGCAGGTGCATCGGTAAGCTTTGCAGGGCTGCTGGGGTTTGTAGGACTCATTGTCCCCCATACCGCACGCTTTTTGGCGGGTGCCGAGACTCGATATCTTCTGCCCCTGGGCGCCGCTATGGGTGCGGCATTCCTAACGCTGTGTGATATTCTGGCACGGGTGCTCTTTGCTCCCTTTGAATTGCCGGTGGGTATTTTGCTGTCGTACATCGGGGCACCATTTTTTATCTGGCTGCTTCTGCAAAAAAAGGGAGGAAGACACAGTGATTAAGCTGCACCAAGTTTGCGCCGGGTATGGAGAAGCTGAAAAGCTGCATGGAATAGACCTGCTTTTTGAACAAGGCAAGCTTACCATTGTGGCAGGCCCCAACGGCTGTGGGAAAAGCACTTTGTTAAAAGCAATAGGCGGGCTTCTCCCTCTTACCCATGGCAGCATCGTGATTGGAGGAAGACATCTTGGGGAGTTTTCTCCCAAGGAGCTTGCGCAAACAATGGCACTGCTGCCCCAAAGCCGCAATGTTCCTGGTATTACGGCGCGCAGGCTGGTGCTTCACGGCCGATTTCCTTATTTGGGCTATCCCCGGCGTTACAGGCAGGAGGATTATCGGGTAGTACAGCGGGCCATGGAACAAACAGGGACACTGCATCTGGCCAATGCCTCGCTGGAAAATTTGTCGGGAGGCGAGCGTCAAAAGGTCTATCTGGCTATGGCATTTGCCCAGGATACCCCTGTTGTACTGCTGGACGAGCCTACCACTTATCTGGATGTACGCCACCAGCTGGAGGTAATGGCTCTTGCACAAAAAATGACCCGCCAGGGCAAGACTGTTGTTCTGGTGCTTCATGACCTTAACCTGGCCTTGCAGTATGCCGACGCCATGGTTGTAATGGAAAACGGAGTAGTTGCCGGAACAGGAAAACCATATGCCCTGGTACAAAGCGGACTGATTGACCGGGTATTTGGGGTAACTGCCAAAGGTTACACAACAGAAGCCGGAGAAAAATGCTTTGCATTTTGCCGGCAGAAATCAATGACATAAATAAAGAGGAGGAGACAATAAATGAACAAAAAAGAAAAAAAGATAGTTCAAATGAGTGCGGTGGCAACTGTAGCCGCACTGACCGCCACCACTGCCAATGCCATGCATATTATGGAAGGCTATCTACCCCCTGTATGGTGTGTGCTGTGGGGTGCTTTGTGTCTGCCGTTTTTGGCTGCAGGCGTTATGAAAATTAGCCATATTGTCAAACAGCAGCGCAAGGCACTTTTAATTCTTGCCATGGCAGGAGCATATGCTTTTGTGCTTTCGGCACTTAAAATACCCAGTGTTACAGGTTCCTCCAGCCATCCAACAGGGACAGGTTTGGGCGCCATTTTGTTTGGCCCTGCTCCCATGGCGGTTATCGGCCTTATCGTACTGCTGTTTCAGGCAATTTTGCTGGCACACGGCGGATTAACCACCCTTGGCGCCAATACCTTGAGTATGGCAGTGGCAGGACCCTTGGTAACATGGGGAATTTATCGCCTCTGCCAAAAATGCAATGTAAATAAAAAGGTGGCAGTGTTTGCGGCTGCGGCCTTTGGCAACCTGTTTACCTACTGCATCACTGCTTTTCAGCTTGGTCTTGCACACCCCAGTGCTGTGGGGGGCGTTATGGCTTCGGTGATAAAGTTCCTTGGTGTTTTTGCCGTTACACAGGTGCCACTGGCTGTTATTGAGGGCCTGCTTACCGTAGTGGTAGTAATGGGGCTGGAGCAATACGCTGCCCCGGAGCTTTCTCAAATTGGCTATTTGACAAAGGAGGTACCTGTAGCATGAGTAAGAATGGTAAATTGGCACTGGTGTTACTGGCTGTTTGTGCACTGATAGCGGTGTTCCCCCTGATGACCA
Source organism: Bacillota bacterium (assembly GCA_023431215.1). Lineage (GTDB taxonomy): Bacteria > Bacillota > Clostridia > Oscillospirales > Ruminococcaceae > Angelakisella. Next base: position 28,066 of record JAEYXR010000016.1, on the reverse strand, counting down.
TTCAGGATTCTGAGTTTGGCGGTGCCGACGGAGAAGCCGAAGGTGTTATTGCCGAAATTTCCCCCGACTATGAGCCTTGGGTCGCCAACATTATGGAGCCGCCGGGGGGAGAGACTGAAAGCTTGCTGTTTTGCTTGCAAGCTGCCCTTGGCAGCGGTGTTCTGTTCTTTGGGTTTGGCTACCTGGCAGCGCGCAAAAAGTATCCTCCTGTAAAGTAGCTTTAAGGTATCAAAATTCTATTTTTCGGCGGGGCACCTACAGCAGCTGTCCCGCCGGAAAAAACAATGATGACAGGAGGTGTAGCAGCTATGGTGCTCTTTGTGCTTGGTGCGGTGATATGGATATTATTCAGTTATGGAACCATGCCCCAAGAAATTGTTTTTGGGACAGCGGCGCTGCTGTGTGTGGCAGGCACTGTCAGCAGCCTGTTTTCCAGAGGCGGTCATGCCCATCATGTCAGCGATGTTGACCACTGGGCACGTCTTTCTCATCTCCAAAATGTTTCCCCACAGCTAAAATGCACCGCGGCACTTATTGTTTTGTTTGGGGTACTTTTGGCACGCTCTTTGTGGGTGGCAGCCTTTGTGGCAGTCACCATGTGCTTACTCACTGTGTGGGCCGGTAGGGTGCCGATGGGGGTGTATCTTCACCTGCTAAAAACGCCGCTGCTGTTTTTACTGGTGAGCGGTCTGGCTTTGCTGCTGGACTTTTCTTCTGCACCCGCAGGTGTTGTCAATGTTCCGTTTGGGGGCGTATATCTTTGCGTGACGCAGCAAGGGCGGCAAGAAGCACTGGTGGTGCTGGCAGATGCCTTGGCAGCGGTGAGCTGCTTGCTTGCACTGGCGCTTTCCACTCCGCTGTATGAATGTGCCCGTGTGCTGCGTAAGGCAAAGGTACCCGGCCTTATGACCGAATTAATGTTTTTTATTTATCGATACCTGTTTGTACTCAGTGACTGTCTGGAGCGGCAAAAAACTGCTGCTGCGGCTCGTTTGGGCTTTTGGGGCGCAAAAACTACTCTGCGTTCCACCGGAGGATTGATGCTCAGCCTACTGATTGGTTCTATGCACAAAGCCTCAAGCTCCTTTGACGCCATGGAGTCAAGGTGCTATCAGGGAGAACTGATTGCCTTGCGTGCTCCTGCACCTTTGAAGTGGAGACACATGTGGTTTGTTCTGGTGTATATGACAGTAGCTGTACTGCTGTTTGTGCGGGAAAGGATGTGGCTTTTGTAATGAAAGAAAAACAACCGCTGCTGCGGCTGGAAGAAATAAGCTATGTTTACCCCCGCGGCGGCAGACCCGCCTTGCAGGATATTACGGTCAATATCGGCGCAGGAGAACGGATTACGGTATTGGGGGGCAACGGTGCGGGAAAATCCACCTTCTTTTTGTGCTGTAACGGTGTGGCACCGCCTACAAAGGGGCAGATTTATTTGGAGGGTAACAAGATTGGACGCAGCAGTGCCGAGCTGCGAAAGCTGCGCAGCAGCGTGGGGCTGGTGTTTCAAGACCCAGACGCACAAATGATTGCCGCTACAGTGGAGGAAGAGGTGGCTTTTGGCCCTTTAAATCTGCGGTGGGCCTTACCGGATGTAAAGCAGGCAACCCATGAGGCACTGGAAGCCATGGGCCTTAAAGAATTTTGTAGACGCGCTCCGTATGAACTAAGCGGGGGAGAAAAAAAGCGCGTCAGCATTGCCGATATTCTGGCGATGAAGCCCCGGGTGATTTTGTTGGATGAACCTACAGCAGCCCTGGACTGCGCACATGCGGGGCTCTTGGAAGAAACTCTGGTAAAACTGGAGGAACAGGGAATGGCACTGCTGATTTCCACCCACGATGTAGATTTTGCCTGGCGCTGGGCCCAACGCGGCTTGGTGCTATGTGACGGAAAGCTTATTGCAGATGCCCCCATCGAGGATATTTTTGAGGATGAGGCCTTGCTGCAAAAGGCGGGGCTGGGCAAACCCATGCTATTGGAGACAGCGAGGCTTGTTTTGCCCAAGGGCAGGATGCCGCGTACGCTTGCAGAGCTGAAACAACGCTTGGAGGAACAGAAAAAATGAGTACAGGAATTTTGGTGGTTAGCTTTGGAACCACCTTTGATGATACCAGAGAAAAAAATATTGGCGCGGTGTGCCATGATATCCAAGAAGAGTTTGCCCCCATGCCTGTGTATCAGGCGTTTACCAGCAGTATGGTACGTGCCTCTCTGGCACGGCGGGGTATTACAATTCCCCCTGTGGATGAAGCACTAAAGCAGATGCACAAGGATGGAATTACAAGAGTTGCTATTCTGCCCACCCATCTGCTGTACGGCGAGGAATTTGACAAGCTTTGTGCACAGGCCCAAGGCTGCCGTACGCTTTTTGAAGAAATAAAAATTGCAAAGCCCCTGTTAGCCGGTGACAAGGATTTTATTGCGGTGCTTACCACCCTGGCACAGGCGCTGCCCACCCAAACCGGAGAAGCTTTGGTGCTGATGGGGCATGGCACAGCGCATTTTTGCAATACGGTATATGGTGCGCTGGACTGCCGTGCCAAGGCACTGGGCCTTGACCACCTGTTTGTGGGTACCGTAGAGGCGTGGCCGGATTTTGATGCGGTAATAGCAGCGCTGAAAAATAGCGGTTTTACCGGTGCGCTGGTGACTCCTCTGATGCTGGTTGCCGGAGACCATGCAACCAATGATATGGCATCCGATGAAAAGGACAGCTGGAAAACCAGATTGACACAGAATGGATTTGCCTGCCGCACCGTGGTGCGTGGTTTGGGAGAATATCCCGCTGTCCGCAGGCTTTATTGCAGTCATTTGGCAGAGGTGCTGACCTGACGGAAGTCTTTTGTGAAAGGCGGCGAGAAAATGTCCTTTGAGCATTATGTGGTCAGTAGCGGCAAACGGCTGCGCTGTGGCTATACCACCGGCAGCTGTGCCGCCTTGGCGGCTTATGCGGCGACAAAGATGCTTTTAACAGGAAAAGATGTGCGTTCAGTCACCATCCGCACCCCAAAGGGGCTGCCTGTTACCGCAGATATTTTAGAACCCACCCGCACACCCCAAAAGGTGAGGTGTGCCGTTCAAAAAGATGCGGGAGATGACTGTGACTGCACCGACGGAGCACTTATTTTTGCGTCGGCAGAGCTTAATCCGGAGCAGGGAGTTTTTATAGACGGCGGGCCCGGCGTAGGCAGGGTGACAAAGCCGGGGTTAGACCAACCTGTAGGTGCTGCCGCTATCAATTCAACCCCCCGCAGAATGATTGCCGGGGCAGTACAGGAAGTCTGCGATGAAGTTTCTTACACAGGTGGCATACGGATAACCATTGATATCCCCCAAGGTGAGGAGCTGGCACAAAAAACCTTTAATCAGGGTCTTGGCATTGTGGGGGGACTTTCCATTTTGGGCACCAGCGGCATTGTAGAGCCCCAAAGCCTGCAGGCACTGGTGGATACCATTGAGACAGAAATGAAAATGCTGGCGGCAGGAGGGCATAAGAGGGTCATAGTAACCCCAGGAAACTACGGGCAGGACTTTTTGGAAAAGTACCCGCTGCTGGTACAGGTTCCTGTGGTGAAATGTGCCAACTTTATTGGAGCCTCACTGGATTTGGCGGCGGTTTATGGCTTTGGGCAGGTGCTGCTGGTAGGGCACATCGGCAAGATGGTTAAGATTGCCGGGAGCATTATGGATACCCACAGCCGAGTGGCAGACTGCCGCACAGAGTTGTTTGCCGCCCATGCCGCCCTGTGCGGAGCCGACAGGCAAACGGTTGAGGGCATCATGTGTGCCGCAACGGCGGACGCATGCATAGAGCTGCTGCTGCAAGGGGGCATTTGGCCGCAAACACTTGCCGGGCTTTTGCAGGCATCACAGAATGCCCTAAACCGGCGAAGCGGCGGAGCTTTTGAAGTGGGGATGCTTACCTTCAGCAATCGGTTTGGCCTGTTGGGGCAAACTGACCAGGCACAAAGCATGATAAAAGAATGGGAGAATAATAAATGAAAGGTGTTCTGTACGGCGTTAGCGTAGGCCCCGGAGATCCGGAGCTGCTGACGCTGAAGGCTGTGAGAATTTTGCAAAGCTGCCCCGTAGTGGCAAGCCCTGTTACCAATGGGGAAAACACACTGGCGCTGGACATAGCAAAAGGGGCTGTGGATTTAAGCCAAAAGGAAGTGTTAAAGCTGCCTTTTTTGATGAAGCGGGATAAAGCTGCAATGGAACAAAATCACCGGGAAAACGGACAAAAGATTGCCGCTTATCTTGAAAAAGGCATGGACGTTGCCATGGTAAATCTGGGGGATGTTGCGGTTTATTCTACCTTTGCGTATCTCATGGAATATTTACAGGCTCAGGGGTACACGGTCAGAATGATACCGGGTGTTACAAGCTTTTGTGCTGTTGCGGCTGCCTTGGGTACAGGGCTTACCACCATGAACAAGCCTATACATATTATTCCCGCAGGGGGAATGGACACCCAAAGTGCACTGGAGCTGGAAGGCACCCGTGTACTGATGAAAAACTGCAAGGCCCTGCCGCAGGTTAAGGCGGCACTAGCTGCAAAGGGACTTACCCAAAAGGCTATGCTGGTGCAAAACTGTGGTCTCCCCAATGAGCAAATCTATCGCAACATTGAGCAGGCGCCCGATGACAGCAGCTATTTTACCACCATCATTGTAAAGGAGTAGGGCTATGATTTATTTTGTGGGAGCCGGCAGCGGCGCCAAAGATTTGATTACGGTACGGGGAGCAGAGCTGCTTTCACAAGCCGATGTCATTATTTATGCCGGCAGCTTGGTAAACCCTGCCCTGCTGGAATACGCCAAAGAAGGCTGCCAGATTTACGACAGCGCCAAAATGACTCTGGAGGAAGTGACGGAGAGGATGTTCAAGGCCCAGCAGCAAGAACAGCTTACTGTCCGCCTGCACACCGGCGACCCCTGTCTTTATGGCGCTATTCGGGAACAGATGGACATTTTGGCGGAGCACGGGGTGGAATACAGCGTGGTACCCGGTGTTTCCAGCTTTTGCGGAGCAGCTGCGGCGCTGAAGGCGGAGTATACTCTGCCGAAGGTGAGCCAAAGCGTTATTATTACCCGCATGGCAGGGCGAACCCCTGTGCCGGAGCGGGAAAATATGAAGCGGCTGGCCTCTCACGGCAGTACCATGGTTATTTTTTTAAGCATGGGGCTGATACCCAGCTTGGTAGAAAGTCTGCTGGCAGGTGGCGCCTACACAGCCGATACTCCGGCAGCCATTGTGTACAAAGCTACATGGCCGGAAGAAAAGGTATTTGTTTGCACCGTTGGTACCCTGCAGCAAACGGCAGAAGAAAATGCCATTACCAAAACGGCTCTTATTACAGTGGGTGACTTTTTGGGCGACCAATATCAGCGCTCTAAGCTGTATGACCCCACCTTTACCACAGAGTTTCGCAAGGGGAACCCACAATGAAAATTGAAATAATCGCCTTTACCCCAAGAGGATGCGGACTGGGGCAAACTCTGGAGCAGCAGCTAAGCTTCAAAGGTCATACTGCGGCTTTTAGCTTTGGCACAGGGGAGCATAAGGTGAGCTTGCCTCCGTGGACAAAAAATGCCTTTGCATCGGCAGATGTACTGATTTTTGTGGGCGCTGCAGGTATTGCGGTGCGGGCCTGCGCACCCCATATTGTATCCAAGGTGTCCGACCCTGCGGTGCTGGTGGTGGACGAAGTGGGAGAATATTGTATTCCGCTGCTTTCGGGGCATATTGGCGGTGCAAATGCATTTGCAAAGCAGGTGGCAGAGCTTATTGGTGCAAAAGCTGTCATTACAACAGCCACCGATGTAAGCGGCTTGTGGGCGGTAGATAGCTGGGCGATTTCTCAGTCCTTGATGATTGTTAACCCCGAAAAAATCAAATGCGTGTCGGCTCGGCTTTTGGCTGAGCAGAAGGTTTTGGTGTGCTGCAGGGTGCCTGTATCGGGGAAGCTTCCCCGAGGGGTCTGCATCACAAATGATTTGGCCGACTGTCATGTGCTCATCAGCCCTATGGCAGAGGATGCAACCCATGCGCTGCAGCTGGTACCCCCGGTGGCGGTGTTGGGGCTGGGCTGCAGAAAAGAAACCGCCAAAGCACAAATAGAAGAGGCTTTTCAAGGTGCACTGGCGCAAACCGGGCTGCATTCTGCAGCTTTTGGTCTGGCATGCAGCATTGACTTAAAAGCAAATGAACAGGGCATTCTGGAATTTTGTGCTGACCGAAAAATACCTTATAAGACCTTTCCCATGCACGAGCTTGCGGCGGTAGCAGGAGAATTTTCTGTCTCGGGATTTGTCAAAAGCGTTACCGGTGTGGACAATGTCTGTGAACGCAGTGCGGTGTTGGGAAGCCATGGGGGCAAATTGCTGCTGAAAAAACAGGCTGAAAACGGTGTTACAACGGCTGTGGCAATAAAAGAGATAACTGTTCATTTTAATACTTATTGAAAAAAATACTAATTTTCATGATAGAGGAGAGCGGAATGAGCAAGCTTTTTGTGGTTGGGCTGGGGCCCGGTGACCCGGAGATGATGACCGGCCAGGCCAGGGCAGCGCTGGAGATGGCAGAGCTGATTTGTGGCTACAGCGTTTATGTGGATTTGGTAAGGCCCTATTATCCCCATACACCGGTGCTGACTACCCCCATGACCAAAGAAATAGACAGATGCCGTGCCGCTTTGGAGGAAGCCGCCAAGGGGCGCACCGTTGCCATGGTGTGCAGCGGCGACGCAGGTGTGTACGGCATGGCAGGGCTGCTGTTTGAGCTGTTGGTGCAATACCCCGGTACGCAGCTGGAGGTGGTACCCGGTGTTACGGCAGCTTTAAGCGGCGCCGCAGTTTTGGGAGCCCCCCTTTCTCACGATTTTGCAGTGATTTCTCTTAGCGACCTGCTGACCCCCTGGCAGCTGATTGAGCGGCGGCTGGAGGCTGCGGCATACGGAGATTTTTGCATCAGCCTATATAACCCATCCAGCAAAAAACGAAGCGACTATCTGCAAAAGGCCTGTGATATTTTGCTGCAGCATAAAAGCCCCCAAACCGCCTGCGGCTGGGTGCGCAACATTGGCCGCACAGGTCAGCAAAGCCATGTACTGACGCTGCAAGAGCTGCGGGAAGAACAGTTGGACATGTTTTGTACGGTGTTTGTTGGCAACAGCGACACAAAAATAATAGACGGCAAGCTGGTTACACCCCGGGGGTATCAAAAAAAGGCATGAAAAAACTTTTGTTATTTGGCGGCACAACCGAGGGGCGTCTTTTGGCCGAACAAGCCTGTGCTCTTGGCTGGGAAGTAACCCTGTGTGTGGCCACAGAATACGGCAGGGAGGTACTGCCCCAAGAACTGCCCTTTTGCCATATACTGGTGGGGCGCTTAGGCATAGAAGAGATGAAGCTGCTAATGGCAGAGGGGTTTCATCAGGTGGTGGATGCCACTCACCCCTATGCAGTTGAGGTCAGCAGCAATGTTCGCAGTGCGGCACAAAGCACAGGGCTGCCCCATTGGCGGCTGCTGCGGCAAGACTCTGATACACAGGGCTGCTGCTTTGCAGACAGCATAGCGCAGGCTTGTGCCATAGCGGCAGAGGGCAACCTGCTGGCCGCCACAGGCAGCAAGGAAATCATACAGTATCGGGCACTGCCCAACTGGCAAGACAGGCTGTTTGCCCGTGTGCTGCCTACGGAGGAATCTGTCAGCCTTTGCCTTGCCGCAGGGCTTACCCGGGAGCATATTCTTACCGGAAAAGGCCCCTTTACCTGTGAGCAGAATATTCAGGTGTTAAAGGCCTATAAAATACAAACTATGGTAACAAAAGAAAGCGGCCCTGCCGGTGGCTTTACCCAAAAGCTTAAGGCGGCAGAGCAGTGCGGTGTGAAGGTAATTGTATTGCGCAGACCCTTTGAAAAAGGGCTACATTTTGAGCAGATACTGCAAATGCTAAAGGAGGGGAAAACATGAACATCACCATTGTAGGTATGGGCATGGGCACAGCCGCTACCCTTACCCAGGAGGCAAGGGAAGCACTGGTGCAGGCTCAGGTAATCATTGGCGCCCCCCGCCTGCTGGAGGCCCTCCCCCAAGGCTGTACTCAGCAGAGGCTAAAGGGCATACAGGCAGCAGAAATTCTTGGACACATCAATGCTCAAACCCACTGCACCTACCTTTGTGTGGTAATGAGCGGCGATACCGGTTTTTATAGCGGCACCACTGCCCTGGTACCCTTGCTGCAGCAACAGGGCTATACCCCCAAAGTATTATGCGGCATTACCACAGTGCAGTATTTTGCGGCACTGCTGGGGCGACCATGGCAAAATGTACGTTTGGTAAGTGCCCACGGGGTAGAATGTGACGTGGTGGGGCAAGCTATGCTCAGCCGGGAAACCTTTTTTCTCACAGGAGGCAGGCTGACAGTACAGGCAATTTTGCAGCAGCTTTGCAGTGCGGGAATGGGAGACGCAAAAGTATGGGTGGGGGAGGAGCTTTCGCTGCCAAACCAGCGTATTACCCACGGTACGGCGGCAGAGCTGAGGGAACAGCAATTTGCCCCCCTAAGCGCCCTTTGGGTACAAAGGGAAGCTTCAAAACAGGTGCACCCCTGGAAAACCGGAGGAATTGCCGATGAGGATTTTATCCGTGGACAGGTACCCATGACCAAACAGGAGGTGCGTGCCGCCATACTGGCAAAGCTAAAGCTGGCACAAGAGGACGTGGCCTATGATGTGGGTGCAGGCACCGGCTCGGTAAGTGTGGAGCTGGCCAGGGTCTCTCCCCTTTGCAGAGTATATGCCATAGAAGTTGAGCAGGAGGCAATAGAGCTAATTGCTCAAAACAAAAGTAAGTTTGAAACTTATAATTTGCACATTGTGCCGGGGATGGCACCTGCTGCCCTTGAGAATTTGCCTGTTCCCAACGCAGTATTTATTGGCGGCAGCAAAGGCAGTCTGCACCAAATACTGGAATTTGTGGTAAACAAAAATCCCCAAGTGCGGGTGGTTGTTAGTGCCATTGCCCTGGAAACATTGGCCCAAGCAATTCAAAGCTGCAAGGAGCTGGGGCTGAAAAATTTGGAAGTCACCCAGCTTTCGGTAAGCCGTACCCGTGAGGTGGGGTGCTACCATATGTTGACAGGGCAAAACCCCATTTTCATCATCAGTGCCGGCGGAGAGGGGGCTGCAGGGTGACTGTGACCAGAGAGCAGCCCCGCATTCTCATTGGCGCATCAAACAGCGGCGGGGGAAAAACCACAGTGGTGTGCGCACTGTTGGCAGCACTGACCCACCAGGGATATCAACCGGCAGCCTTTAAATGCGGGCCGGACTACATAGACCCCCTGTTTCACCAAGAGGTGATTGGAGCAAAGGGCGCAAACCTGGACCTGTTTTTTACCCGGGAGGAAACGGTATGCCAACTGCTGGGTAAGTTTTCCCACGGATGCGGTGTTGCCGTCATCGAGGGTGTCATGGGGTATTACGACGGGGTGGGGGGAACAACCTCCCGGGCGTCGGCATGGGAGGTCGCAAAAGCAACCCAAACCCCGGCCGTGCTGGTGTTGGATGCACGGGGGGCAGCCCTGTCTCTCTGTGCGCAGCTCAAGGGTTTTTTGGAATTTGCCGCCCCCAGCATGATAAAAGGAGTCATTTTAAATCGGTGCAGCCCCATGCAGTATCAGCTGCTGGCAGCTATGCTGGAGGAACGGTGCGGCGTACAGGTGTTTGGGTATCTTCCCCAAGACCCCGACTTTGGGCTGGAAAGCCGCCACCTTGGGCTGGTTACTGCCTCCGAAATTGAAGATATGAAAGACAAGCTTTGCCGATGGGGAGAAAAATTGCGGCTAACGGTGGATGTCCCCCGTCTGATGAAACTGGCAGAAACAGCTTCCCCCCTGTACTATGAGGAGAAAACAGAAAAGCCTCTTGGACAGGGCATCCGCATTGCAGTGGCCAAGGATAAAGCCTTTTGTTTTTACTATCGAGAAAATTTAACCCTGCTAGAGGAGCTGGGAGCAGAAATTGTGCCGTTTTCACCATTAGAAGACGCAGCCTTGCCCCAGAACATTCACGCTCTTTATCTGGGAGGCGGGTATCCCGAGTTATATGCCCAAAGGCTTTCACAAAATGTGGCAATGCGCAGTGCTGTTGCCCGGGCTGTGGCAAAGAGAATGCCTGTTTTGGCGGAGTGCGGCGGGTTTATGTATCTGCAGGAGGCCATTGCCGATGAGCAAAATACCTGGTACCCCATGGTAGGGGTATTCAAGGGAAGCTGCAGCAATACCGGCAGATTGTCACGCTTTGGCTATATCACCCTTACCGCACAAAGAGATACCTTGCTGTGCAAGGCGGGAGAATCCATTGCCGCACACGAGTTCCATTACTACGACAGCACCGACAACGGACAAAGCTTTTCTGCAACAAAGCCAGTCAGCGGGCGTAGCTGGCAGTGTATTCAGGGAAGCGACAGACTCTTTGCCGGTTTTCCTCATTTGTACTTTTACTCAAATAAAGATTTTGCCAAACAGTTTGTTTTGGCCGCACAGGCTTATCAAAAGGAGATGGAGCAATGATCCTACAGCAAGCAATAGGCAGCATACAGCCTGCCGATAAAGACATTTTTTTGCAGGCAAAATTAAAATGGGATTCCATCGCTAAACCCTTAGGCAGCCTTGGCCTGCTGGAGGATGCGGTGATTGACATTTGTGCCATGACCCGCTGCCTGAGCCCTGCACTGGACAGCCGCTGTGTGGCAGTGTTTTGCGCCGATAACGGCGTGGTGGCAGAGGGTGTTACCCAAACCGGTAGCGAGGTAACTGCCATAGTGGCAAAAAACCTTTGTACAGGCGACACCAGCGTTTGCAAGATGGCAGGTGTTGCCCAGGCACAGGTCATTCCTGTGGATATGGGGATGAATACCCCGGTGGAGGACCACCGAATCATCAACTGCCGTGTGGCATCGGGCACAGCCAGCCTGCGCAATGGCCCTGCCATGACCCACACCCAGGCGATACAGGCGCTGGAGCATGGCATAAAACTGGCACAACACCTGGATTCAGAGGGCTATCATTTGTTTGCCACAGGAGAAATGGGCATTGGCAATACCACCACTTCCAGTGCCGTGGCCAGTGTGCTGCTGAACCGCCCGGTAAAGGAGATGACCGGGGCGGGGGCAGGGCTTTCTCGTGAGGGGGTACTGCACAAAATAGCAGTGATAACAGAAGGCATTGAAACAAACCGCCCAGACCCTGCCGACCCTATAGACGTACTGGCAAAGGTAGGGGGATTTGACATAGCGGGTATGGCAGGCTTTTATCTGGGTGCCGCCTTGTGCCAAAAACCTTGCATCATCGATGGCTTTATCTCCGGTGTGGCGGCATTGTGTGCGGTGCGGCTTTGCCCCAAGGCGGCGGACTATCTGCTTGCCAGCCACGTCAGTGCAGAGCCTGCCGGACATCTGGTGCTGGAGGCTCTGGGTTTAAAACCGTTGATTACCGCACAAATGAGGCTGGGAGAGGGAACAGGTGCAGTGGCGGTGATGCCTTTACTGAATATGGCGCTGACGGTGTTTAACACCATGAGCACCTTTGAGGAAATCAGCATAGAAGCCTATGAGCATCTACACTAAGACAACGCTTAAAGTGCAAGCTGTAAATTGTGCGGTGTTACCCCAAATGATATTTTCTTGATGAAAGGCGGTGCGCCATGCGCATTTTGGTAACAGGCGGCAGTGCCAGCGGCAAAAGCAGCTATGCTGAAGGTCTTGCGGCAAAGCTGCCCCTGCCCCGGTGGTATGTTGCCACCATGCAGCCCTTTGATGACGAGTGCCGCAGGCGCATTCAAAAACACCAAAAGCAGCGGGTAGGCTTGGGTTTTACTACCCTGGAGTGCCCTTTGCAGCTTCAAAACCTGAAAATACCCCAGCGGGGGACGGTATTACTGGAATGTATGAGTAACCTTGTGGCAAATGAAATGTTCGACCCAAAAGGTGCAGGCCCCCAAACCCTAACTGCCGTGCTCAATGGAATAGAAAAAATCAGCACACAGGCGGAGCACCTGATTGTGGTGACCAACGATGTGTTTGGCGACGGCTGCGGAAATGATGCCGCCACCTTGGAATACCTGCAAACACTGGGGGAAATAAACCATAGGCTTGCCCGGCAGTTTGATGCTGTTTACGAGGTGGTCTGCGGAATTGCAATCTGCCACAAGGGGGGAGAAACATGAAACGACTGCTGGAGACTACCGCTGTGGCTTTTTCTATGTTTTCGGCACTTCCTATGCCCCAATTTCAGTGGAATAAAGAAAATATGCGTTATGCCATGTGTGCCTTCCCCTTTATTGGTTTTGTCATTGGAGGAGGCGTTTGGATGTGGAGTGTTTTGTGCTATGGGCTAAAATTTGGCATAGTACTTTGCGCGGCAGGCTTTACTCTGATTCCACTGCTGATTACAGGGGGCATCCATCTGGATGGCCTTTGTGATACCGCTGATGCCCTTGCAAGCCATGCCCCTGTTGAAAAAAAGCTGGAGATTTTAAAAGATCCTCATCTGGGAGCCTTTGGCGCCATGAGTCTGGCGGCATATCTGCTGCTGCAGTTTGCACTGTTTACCGAGCTTGCCGTAACCACCACTGCTCTGTGGTGTCTGGCTTTGGGGTTTGCGGTTAGCCGAACTCTCAGCGGTTTTGCGGTAGCGACCTTTCCCTGTGCCAAAAACAGCGGACTGCTTCACACCTTTGCCGACCATGCCTCAAAAATCAGAGTCAGAGTTTTTTTAGGAGCTTTTATGGCCATTCTTTCGGCAGCACTGCTGGTGTTGGCAGGATGGTATGGCGCCGTAGTGCTGGGAGGTGCACTGGTACTGTTTTTGTTCTACTATGTGCTGTCCATGAGGTGCTTTGGCGGCATTACGGGAGATTTGGCGGGGTGGTTTTTACAGCTGTGCGAAATTGGTATGCTTGGGGTACTGGTGCTTGCACAAAAGCTCCTGCCGCTATAGCCCTAATACGCATCCAACACACCATGTGCCAATAAGGAAATCTGCAAAAAGGAGCTGAAACAATGATTTTAGTGGTAGGCGGGTTTGCCGCAGGAAAGCGCACCTATGTGCAGGAGGTTTTGGGCTATTCTATGAGCCAGATGAACAGCAACCCCAATAGCGATGCTCCGGTGCTGTATGATTTACAGGAATGTCAGCTTCCCCCCACCTTAGAAACCGTACAGCAGCTGCTGCAAAAACAAGTGGTTATCTGCAACGAGGTGGGGTGCGGACTGGTACCCGTGTCGCCTCAGGAGCGCCAAAAGCGGGAGGATGTTGGCAGGCTTTGTGTGCTGCTGGCAAGCCATGCCCAAAAGGTAATACGGGTTTGCTGCGGCACGGCGGCGGTCATTAAGGAGGAAAGGGCATGACGGTCACCCTGGTTCGGCACGGAAAGACCGCAGGAAATTTGGAAAACAGATATATTGGAATTACCGACCAGCCCCTTTGTCCCCAGGGGAGGGAAGAACTGCTGGCTTTGGGGGCAGATGATGGGGTGAAAGAGGTATGGGTAACCCCTCTGATTCGCACCCGGCAAACAGCGGAAATCCTCTATCCAAATGCGGTGCAAAAAATTGCGCCTAATCTGGCCGAAATTAATTTTGGCATCTTTGAGACTCTTTGTTATAGCGATATGGAAGACAATAAGGAATATGCCCGATGGCTGGACAGCGGCTGCGAGTTACCCTGCCCCAACGGGGAGAGCAGACAGGAGTTTTGCCAAAGGGTATGTACCTGTTTTGAGGCATTAATAGAGGATGCTGTGCAAAAAGAACAGCAGACACTGACCCTGGTGGTGCACGGCGGAACCATTATGGCAATCGGCTGTGCCTTTGCCCTGCCTCGGCAAGGCTATTTTGACTGGCATACCCAAAATGGGGAAAAGCTACACTTTAACTTGAATAAAACTACTTGGGCACAGCAAAAGGTGATGCACCTTCTGGGTGCCTCCAAGGAGACAGAATAGATGGAAATTGTGCTGATACTGATACTGGGGGCGCTTCTTGACCTTTGCTTTGGAGACCCAAGGTGGATTCCCCATCCGGTGGTGCTCATAGGCAGGTTAATCAGTTTTTTAGAGCCACCCCTGCGCAAATTATTTCCCAAAACCCCAAGGGGCGAGAGAATAGCGGGGGCATTCCTTGTGTTTTTGGTGCTTTTTGTTACAGGCGGTTTTGCCTATGGACTCTTTTGGCTTGCAGCATGGATAAGCCCTGTTCTTGCCTTTTTGCTGCAGGTATTCTGGAGCTTTCAGGTGCTGGCGGCGCGCAGCTTGCGTGATGAAAGCATGAAGGTGCACACCTGCCTGATGAAAAATGACTTGGAGGAAGCCCGCAGAGCGGTTTCCATGATTGTTGGGCGAGATACCAGTGCGCTAACAGCCGAGGGTATTACCAAAGCGGCTGTGGAGACGGTGGCCGAAAACTTTAGCGACGGCGTAGGTGCACCCATGCTGTTTTTGGCATTGGGTGGCGCACCATTGGGGCTTTTATATAAAGCGGTTAACACTATGGATAGCATGGTAGGGTACAAAAATGAAGATTACCAATACTTTGGCACTGCCGCAGCCAAGTTGGACGATGCTGTAAACTATATTCCCGCCCGTCTGTGTGCGCTGCTGATGATTGCCGTCTCGGGTCTGGCAGGGTTAAGCGGAAAGCAGGCTGCCCGCATCTGGAAGCGGGACAAACGCTGTCACAAAAGCCCAAACTCGGCGCAAACCGAAGCTGCCTGTGCAGGGGCACTGGGGGTGCAGCTGGCGGGAGATGCCTATTATTTTGGCAAGCTGGTGCACAAGCCCACCATCGGGGACGCCCTGCGTCCCATAGAGGCGGAGGATATTAAAAGAGCCAACCGACTGATGTACCTTTCCTCCGCGGCTTGCCTGATAACCTGTTGTGCCCTACGGCTGATGCTACTGATTTTGTTTTAAAACTACAATGCAAATATAGAAAGGTGAAGCACAATGGAACTGATACACGGCGGTGATATAGCGGGGTACCGCAGCCAGTATGGCACAGAGCCCTTGGATTTTTCGGCAAATGTGAGCCCTCTTGGTGTGCCGGACGGGGTAAAAAAGGCTGTAATTGGGGCGCTGGATACCGCAGGACAATACCCCGACCCCCTCTGCCGAAATTTGCGCCAGGCCATTGGTGCCTTTGAGGATATAGATGCCGCATGGGTGCAGTGCGGCAACGGCGCCGCAGACTTAATTTTTCGTCTGGTACTGGCGCTACAACCCAAAAGAGGACTGGTGACTGCCCCCACTTTTGGAGAATATGAGCAGGCACTTAGCTCTGTAGGCTGTAAGGTGCAGCGCCACGGTCTTTTGGCAAAAGAAAGCTTTGCCGTTACACCAAGGCTTTTGGAGGAGATTACCCCCCAGACAGACATTCTGTTTTTGTGCCAGCCAAACAACCCCACAGGGCAGCTATGCAGCACCGGTCTGCTGCTACAGGTACTGGAAAAATGCCGCGAATGCAAGACGATTTTGGTGCTGGATGAATGCTTTGTCAGCTTTTTGGATGAGCCCCAGTCATATACCATGAAGGGATATCTCAAGCAGTATCCCAATTTAATACTCTTAAAGGCGTTTACCAAGCTGTATGCCATGGCAGGAATCCGCCTTGGGTATTGCCTGTGTGCCGATACCAGCTTGCTGGAAACCATGCAGGCCTGCGGTCAACCCTGGGGTGTTTCCTCACTGGCTCAGGCAGCAGGCATTGCTGCGCTGTCTGAAACAGAGTATGTAAACAGGGTACGGGCACTGGTGCAGGAGCAGCGCCCCTTACTGGCAGATGGTCTTAATCGGCTGGGCTGTCAGTCCATTGGCTCTGCGGCTAATTTTATATTTTTTTTCTGCACTTACCCCCATCTGGACAAAGCGTTGTGCCAAAAAGGCATTATGATTCGCAGCTGCAGCAACTATCCGGGCCTCAGTGAGAATTATTACCGGGTGGCTGTTCGCACAGCAGAGGATAACAGCAAGCTGCTGAAAGCCATAATGGAAGTGTTGGCGTAACCTTTTGTACATACTATTTTGTACCGCAGCAAAGCGGAAGAACGGATGATGGAAATGACAGGGTGCATTTTGTGCATCATAGACGGCGTGACCGATGAAACCAGCACCATACCCCATGTGCTTGTCCCGTGGCACAAAGGCAGTTTTGCCACAACACCAACAGGCTTTGACCCCGAAAGTATGCCCTGTATCTTAAGCCTCATGGGGCTTGGGCCTGAACAGATTCCCAAGCAGGGTAGGGGTTGGCTGGAGGCATTGGGCAGCGGGGTCGCTGTACACCAAGATATGCTGGTACTGCGGGTCAGCTGGGTAAAAACAGACAGTGATGGAAAATTGGCAGGGGTTGTGGCCCCGCCGGAACAGCCAGATTTACCCGGATATTACAGCCTTGGCAGCTACAAAGGCATTTTGTGCCTGCCGGGCCTTGCCAAAACGTTGTCCGTAGTACAAACCTTTGCACCTCACCGCCATATGGGTAGGGCTTTGTCAGAGTGTATGCCCCGGGGGTTGCCTGTGCTGCCCCAGCCCTTTGCGTCACAAGGTATTTGGATGGTGCCCTGGGGCGAATCTACAGAGATCACCCTGCCAAGGCTGCAGCTTCCCGCAGTAGCTGTCTGCGGTATTCCGCTGGTGCGGGGAATTGCCCATGCCATGGGGATGGAGTCAGTACAGGACAAGGGTCTGACAGGAGAGGTTGACACAGCTCTTGCAATGAAAAAAGAGCTGGCACTGTGTTATGCCAATGAGGGTAGTTTTGTGCTGCTACATATCAATGGCGCTGACGAGGCCGCCCACAGAGGCGATACGTTGCAAAAGGCCGCATTTATTCAAAAGTCAATAGAGGATTGTGTGCTGCCGCTGCTGCAAAGTAAAGTGCAGGTAATGGTAACTTCAGACCATGGAACAAGCTGCCGCACAGGCAGACATATGGCAAATCTACAGCCGTTTTATACCAACTTTTACTGCAGCAAGGGTGAAGCAATAATGGCTCATTTGGCTGTATCCATGTTTGGGTCTTCATAAAAAAAAACAGATACAGCAAAGGCAGATACTGACAGCCACATCAGGGGGAGGAAGATAGATGGCAAAATCTATTATGATACAGGGGACCATGTCCAATGCAGGCAAAAGTGTTTTAACAGCCGGCCTTTGCCGTATTTTTAACCAGGATGGCTACCGTGTGGCACCCTTTAAAAGCCAGAATATGGCCCTAAACAGCTTTATTACCAGGGACGGCTTTGAGATGGGACGTGCACAGGTGATGCAGGCAGAAGCGGCAGGAACGGAACCCAGCGTGCTGATGAATCCTGTTTTACTCAAGCCTACCAATGACGTAGGCAGCCAGGTAATTGTCAACGGTGAGGTAATGGGCAATATGAGTGCGGCAGACTACTTTAAATTTAAACGTAAGCTTGTACCGGATATTTTAAAGGCCTATCATGCTTTAAGCAGCAGTCATGATATTGTTGTCATAGAGGGTGCAGGCAGCCCAGCCGAAATCAACCTGAAAAGTGAAGATATTGTTAATATGGGAATGGCCAAAATGGCAAATGCCCCGGTGCTGCTAGCAGGAGATATAGACCGCGGCGGTGTGTTTGCCAGCCTTTACGGCACCGTTGCCCTGCTGGAGCCCGAAGAACGTGCCATGGTCAAGGGATTTATCATCAACAAGTTCAGGGGAGATGTGGAAATTCTGCGACCGGGACTTTCTATGCTGGAAAAGCTTACGGGGATTCCCGTGGTGGGGGTTGTGCCCTACCTCAAACTGGATTTGGAGGATGAGGACAGTCTTGCTCCCCGTCTGGAGCAGCAAAAAGCACCCAAGGCACTGGATATTGCAATAATCCACTTACCTCGTATTTCTAATTTTACAGACTTTAATGCACTGGAGCGCTTTGACTGCCTCTCCATAAGATATGTAAGCCGTGCAGGTCAGCTTGGCCAGCCGGATTTGGTGCTGCTGCCGGGTACCAAAAACACCATGGCAGACCTTTTGTGGATGCGCCAAAACGGACTGGAGGCTGCTATATGTAAGCTGTCGGCGGCAGGTACACCAATGATAGGTATTTGCGGCGGCTATCAGATGTTGGGCAAAACCCTGAAAGACCCCCATGGTCTGGAGCACGGGGGAGAACTGAGAGGAATGGGTCTGTTGAACACAGAAACAATCTTTGAGACACAAAAGACCCGTACCCGTATGCAGGGTGTGGTTTTGCCGCAGCAAGGCTTTTTTGCACCGCTGACAGGCAGTACCTTTGCAGGGTATGAAATCCACATGGGCAAAACTACAGAGGCGGAGGCACCACTGTCTGAACTGGTTGGCAGCAGCGGTACAGTGACAGACGGTGCTGTCCAAAATAATGTTATGGGCAGTTATGTACACGGGATATTTGATGAAGGTACCTTTTCGGGTGCACTGGTAGAACTGCTGCTGCAGAAAAAAGGGCTGACAGCCCAAACAGTAATGGAGATGACCTTTGGGCAGTATAAAGAGCAGCAGTATGATGCTCTTGCAGATGCACTGCGCCAAAGTCTTAATATGAATGAGGTATATCGTATTCTGGAAGAGGGAATAGAATACAAATTCAGTATATGAGTAGGAGGTGTGCCCCATGGAACAGGGGATGGTTCATTTATATCACGGAGACGGAAAAGGAAAGACCACCGCTGCAATGGGTCTTGCTCTAAGAGCAGCAGGCAGTGGTAAGCGTGTGGCCATTTTACAGTTTTTAAAGGACGGCGATTCTCACGAGGTAAAAATGCTGGCGAAGCTGCCCAATGTGACGGTACTGGCTGGTAAGGTTTGTTCAGCTTTTAGCTGGAATATGACTCCCCGGCAGCTGCAGGAAACCAGAGAGCTGCACGACCAACTGCTGCAAAAGGCATTAGAGCTTAATTGCGATGTACTGGTGCTGGATGAAGTTTGTGGTGCATGTTCTACAAATCTGTTGAGTATGGAGCCTCTGCAGCAGCTGTTGGAGCATAAGCCCCAGGGGCTGGAAATTGTGATGACAGGGCGTAACCCGCAGCCCTGTCTGCTGGAACGGGCAGATTATATTACCGAGATGGTAAAGCGCAAGCACCCGTTTGACAAGGGGGTTGCGGCAAGAGAGGGGATTGAATATTGAAAATAGAGCTGGAACGTGTTGCCCCCGGTAACATAGAAAAGCGCAGTATGGAAATAATTACCGGGGAGTTGGGAGATAAAATACTCAACCCCGAAAATGAAGCAGTGATAAAAAGAGTTATTCATACCACCGCTGATTTTGCATTTGCCGATACTTTGCAATTTACCCCTCATGTGGTGCAGGACATGGTTAAGCTGCTGCGTAAAGGCGGCGTTACCTTTGTTACCGATACACAGATGGCCTTGGCAGGCATTAACAAAGCAGCATGCCAAAAGCTGAGCTGCCAGACCATGTGCTTTATGTCCGACCCTGAGGTGGCAAAGGAGGCAAAAGAGCGCGGAGTTACCCGTGCCGCAATTAGCATGGAGACGGCAGCCAGGCTGCCGGGGCCACTGATTTTTGCCATTGGCAATGCACCTACCGCATTGGTGAGGTTGTATGAACTGATAGAAGAAAACAGGCTGACCCCTGCCCTTATCATTGGTGTCCCGGTGGGCTTTGTCAATGTGGTAGAGAGCAAAGAGCTTATTTTGCAAAGCCGTGTACCCTCCATTGTGGCAAGGGGACGCAGGGGCGGCAGCAACGTGGCTGCAGCTATTTGTAACGCACTTCTTTATGAAGCAATTCAGAGAAAAATATAGAAGTTGAGTTAATTTTAAAAATATTGTACCTTTGCAGGTTATTTATATGTTGATTTTCTTGAAAAAGAAGGTATTTTTTGTTAAAATTTAAATAGTAGCTGCTAGTCAAAATAGGTTGGTGATAATCAATGTCCATAGAACTGAGAAACCAAATGTCAGACAACACAGACAGCTCTTTAATAAGGCTTTTGGATTATAAAGAAATGTTGAATGTGGCGTTAAAGGCCTCTAAAATATGTGTTTTTGCGGTAGATCTGCAGGAGCAGCTTTACACGTTCTTTGAAAACTCTGAAGATATTTTTGGTGTAACGCCCGATAAGGTATTGTCAGACGTAACACCATACAGCAAGTTAAGTCCGGTAGAATACCAAAAGGCGGTATCAGAATATTTTTCGCATCCTGATGATTGGAAAGTCATTGACCAAGCATTTAAAGAGATATTTGCCGGAAGGTCCACCACATATCAGGCGCGTATGAGGGCAGGGGGCAGCAACTATATCTGGTGCAAACTAGATGTTTCTCCTGTGATGGAAAACGGTGTTCCGGTGCGTATGATAGGTGTTATTACGGATATTACCGATATTAAAAGCCATACTGAAAGCTTGGAAAAGAAAGCCAATCTAGACACATTTACCGGAGTTTATAATAAAAAGCACACAGAGGCATTGATACAAAACATCATGAAAAAAGAGCCCGAGAAAAAACATGGTCTCTTGCTTTTGGACATTGATGATTTTAAGCTGATTAATGATAACTATGGACATACCCAGGGCGACCAGGTACTGCTGGAGGTAGCACAGGAGTTAAAGACGGTATTTAGAAAAACAGATGTGGTAGGGCGCTTTGGCGGAGATGAATTTATTATTTTTCTTCGGGATATTCCCAGCGAGAGCTTTTTGATAGAAAAGGCACGTCAGCTTTTGGCCGTCAGCGGCAAACATCACAAAATTACCAAGAGTGTAGGAGCCGCAATGTATCCGGTCCATGGAAAAAGCTTTCTAGAGCTGTTTGATAAGGCAGATTTGGCTCTTTATCGTGCAAAGCAAACCAAAAACACTTACTGTATTTACAGCCCTTCCTGCTCCAATTCAATAAATAGAAGGACTCCGGAAAATTGGTAAGCCAATTTGGTAAAATACAAAAGCCCCCTGATGTAGATTGATTTTCTACATCAGGGGGCTTTTATAAACAGGATACAGTCAGCGGTCTTCTCGGTAGTAGTTGACGCCCACAGCAGCAGGCTCGTTGCGGTTTTGATTCTTTTTGATGGAATCTATAATCAGCACTGCGGCAGTAATGATAAAGGGCAGTGCACGATATAACTGAGAAGGTATCACCGACAGCCAGCCCAGCATAGCGGGAAAGGCAGCAGCAATAGAACTTCCGGAAACACGCAGGGTGTTGAAAAAACCAAAGGCAAAGGTGCCCCAAATGGCCTTGACGGGGCTCCAGTTAGAAAAGATGACCAGAGCTACGGAAATCCAGCCGTAGCCGTTAATCCAGCAGTTGCTGGAAAAGCTTCCGCTGAGATTTAACCCCATGTAGTAGCCGCCAATGCCCATAATACCCGAGCCGAGGATGATGTGAAGATACTTGTAGCGCTGCACGTTGATGCCCACAGAATCGGCAGCCGCCGGGTTTTCTCCCACAGCACGCAGGCGCAAACCGGTTTTGGTGTGCTTTAAGTACCACCAGGTAAGTACGGCGATGGCAATGCCCAGATACACCAAAAGGTTGTGAGAAAAGAGCCCCTTGCCCACCAAAGGAAGGTCAGAAAGAAAAGGAATGTGGATGCCCGCAAAACCAGCCTTAATGTTGGGAATGTCGTTCATGGCGGGCCAGCTGATGCTTTTTAGGCCGTTGCCCACAAAGAAGTACACACCAAGGCCAAAGGTGGTAATGGTAAGACCTGTGACGTTTTGGTTTGCCTGCAGCGAGACAGTGAGAAAGGCAAACAGCAGGCCGCAAAGCCCCGCCGTAACAAAGGAAACCAAGATGCCCACCAGAATACTGTTGGCGTAGCATCCGGCAATGTAGCCAAAAATTGCGCCAACCGCCATGGTTCCCTCAACGCCAAGGTTGAGGCTGCCGGACTTTTCAGTGATAATTTCACCAACGGTACCGTACAGAAGGGGGATGTTGTAGACCACAATATTGAACAAAAACAGTGTAATAATATCTAAGTTGCTGTTCATACCTTATCATCCTCCTTTCTCTCTCGCACCAGACGAAAGCGTATGCAGAAGTCTGCCACCAAAACACTGAAGAGTAAAATACCCTGGAGCATATCGGCAAAGCTGGAGTCGATGGCCGAGTAGGTGGAGCTGGCTATGCTGCTGCCGGTTTTTAGGATGCTGATCAGGGCGCTCACAAGCAGTATTGCGCCGGTATTGAGCTTGGCCAGCCACGCCACAATAATGCCATTCCAGCCTACGTTGTCGGTAATGGAGGTGGAGAGGATACCGGCGTTACCCACCTTAAAAGCACCTGCCAAACCGATGAGGGCAGCGGATAAAAACACGGTACGCAGCACAATACGGTTCACCTTCATACCTGCGTAGGAAGCAGTACCAATGCTGTCGCCCACCACGGCAATCTCATAGCCGTGCTTGGTGTATTTTAAATACAGGTGCATCAGGATGCAAATGGCCAAAGCCCATAAAAGAGTATAGCTCAAAGTAAACTTTCCAAAGGAAATACCGCCAAAAGAAACCAGATTGGCAAAGCTGCCGAAAATGGGGCGGTCGGATTCGGGGTTTAAGTAGAAGTTCCACTCACCCTTGGTCTCACCCAGGTAATACAGCAGGTATAAGGCAATATAGTTGAGCATGAGAGTCAGCAAAGTCTCATTTGTGCCAAACTTTACCTTGAGCATGGCCACAAGCGCGCCATAGATTCCCGCTGCCAACATAGCAGCGACGCACATGAGCACTGCGGTAACAAGCTGGGGCATGGTGGGGCCGCACTGAAAGGCTACGGTAGCAGCAGCAAGAGCACCCATGATAAACTGACCTTCGCCGCCAATATTCCAAAATCGCATTTTAAATGCCAGTGACAGTGCCACAGAGGTAAGCAGCAGGGGAACAAAACTTTTGATATAGTTTGCAAAGGTTTTGTAGGCAATTTTATTGCCTATCATGCCCATGGTAAACATTTTTTGGTAGTACTTAATTGGGTCAACCTGAAGCGCCATCAGCAAAAAGCTGCCCAGCAGCAGAGCGATACCCACAGCCGCCAGATACAGCAGTATCTTTTTGCCGGTGGAACAATTGTCCCGTTTTACAACACGCAGCCGTCCGTAACTCATGGCTGACCCTCCGTTCCTTTGATATTGGTATCCTTGGCAATACCGGCCATTTTACCGTCGTGCATGGTCAGATCCAGGGCGCCGGTCATCATCAGTCCCAGCTGTTCTTTGGTGGTTTTGTGGGCGTGTACAACACCCATCACCTTGCCATGGCACAGCACCATAATTTTATCACACAGCGCCATCATTACATCCAGATCCTCACCTACAAACAGAATACCTACGCCGGACTCCTTTTGGCGGTTAAGAATATCGTAAATGAGGTAAGAGGAATTGATGTCCAGACCGCGCACCGGGTAAGCGGTAATAATGACATTGGGCCCTGCTGAAATTTCGCGGCCCAGCAGCACCTTTTGCACGTTGCCGCCGGAAAGACGGCGGACAGGGGTCTCCAGCGAAGGTGTAACAACACCCAGCTCGTTGACGATTGTCTCGGCTTCCTTGCGGCCAGTTTTACGGTCTACAAAGGGGCCTTTGTTGTCGCGATATTTTTTTAGTAGCACATTATCGGTTATGGACATAGAAGGGGCAAGCCCCATGCCAAGGCGGTCCTCGGGAATAAAGCTCATAGAAATGCCCTTTTCAATAATAGCCTTTGGGGGCAGACCTACAATGCTTTCACCCTGGTGGATAATCATGCCGCTTTCAATGTTGCGCAGGCCGGCAATGGCCTCGCAAAGCTCCTTTTGACCGCAGCCTGCAATGCCGGCAACGCCCAGCATTTCGCCGCCGCGAATATAAAAGTTAACGTGGTCAATGGCCACAGAATGTTCGTCACTTAAAATGGTAAGGTCGCGAATTTCAAGAAGAGGTTTTTTCTTGTCAATATGGGGGCGGCTGATGTTCAGGTCAATTTTTCTGCCTACCATCAGCTCGGTTAGCTGCTGCTCGTCGGTTTCGGCAGTATTCACCGTATCGATATATTCGCCCTTGCGCAAAATTGCCACCCGATCGCTAATCTCCAGCACTTCGTTCAGCTTGTGGGTGATGATGATAATGGAGTGTCCGCTTGCCTTCATCTTGCGGAGAATGGCAAACAGCTTTTCAATTTCCTGTACGGTAAGCACCGCTGTAGGCTCATCCAGAATGATGACCTTTGCACCATGGTACAGCACCTTAATAATTTCCAGCGTTTGTTTTTCGCTGACAGCCATGTTGCGCACCAGTTTACGGGCATCCAGTTCAAAGCCCAGCTCGCCTGCAATGCGCTCAATTTCACCAAAGCGGCTTTTGCTCAGACAAAATTCTTTCAGCTTTTCTCCCGGTGTTTTGGCGGTACTTTCGCGACCCATCCAGATGTTGTCGGCGGCCGAAAAGGCTTCCACCAGCTTAAAATGTTGGTGTACCATGCCAATACCAAGGCGTTTGGCATCCTCGGGAGAATGGATAGAGACGGCATTGCCGTCCCTGTAAATAGAGCCGCTGTCGGGCTGATAAATACCGGACAGCATATTCATAAGTGTGGTTTTGCCAGATCCGTTTTCGCCAAGCAGGGCGAGAATCTCGCCCTGCTTGACATTCAGGTTGATATCTTTGTTGGCAACAACGCTGCCGAACGTTTTTGTAATTCCTTTTAGCTCTATTGCATAAGCTGCCATCAAAAATACCTCTCTGTTCAGTGATTTAATTTATGGTTACAGGTTGGCTTAGTGCTGGACAACACCGGCAACATAGTAGTTCATAGAACCGGTGATGACGCCGTCCTCAACACTTGCCCCACCGGCAGCAACAATCTCGCCGCCTTCGTTGTTCAAGAGAGGAGCATCGGTTTTTACAATCTCAACCTTATCGCCGTCAACCTTGTAAGACAGCTTAACACCGCTGAAAACGTCCCACTCACCGGAAACAATCAGTGCTCTGACAGCATCAATGGCAGCAGCGGTGTTGGGTGCGCAGTTTTCGGACAGGGGAGAAACCTCAACAAAGCCTTCCTTCAGGCCGCCGTAGTAATTGCCCACTGTCTTAACAAAGTCAGCAGGGGTCTTCATAGCGGTGTCAATGGCCAGCTGGTAATAAACATCCCAGTTCCAGATGGGGGCGGTGAGGTGAGCGGTAGGAGCCTCGGGGCTCATGTCGGAGTTGTAGCCGCAGCCAAAGACTTTGTTTGCGGCAGCAACCAGCTGGGGCTGTGCAGAGTCGCAATGCTGGGCAATCACGCCGCAGCCGTAGGTGTCAATGAGGTCTTGAGCCATGGATTTCTCCAGTTCTTCGTTGGCCCAGGAGCCGATGACGTTGACATGCAGAGTAGCGTCGGGGTTGACAGACTGTGCGCCCAGAGCAAAAGCATTGATGCCGCTGCAGGTTTCGGCATAATCTGTGCCGTAAGCTGCAACATAGCCAAGGTTGTTGTTCTTCATCTCCAAAGACTTAAAGCCTGCGGCAACACCGGCAAGGTAACGAGCCTGATAGATGCGGCCAAAGTAGTTGTTGAAGTTCACTTCGTTGGATTTATAGCCGGTAGCGTGAGAGAAGATAACATCGGTATACTCAGCGGCAGCTTCTTCCATGGCGTCAATGTAACCAAAGCTGATACCAAAGATGATGTTGCAGCCTTCGCCTACCAAAGTATCAACGGCGGTCAAAACTGCTTCCTTGTCCTCGGGAACTTCGTCAACGATGACCAGATCGGTCTCGGTGTTCAGCCCCAGATTTTTCATGGCAGTGGTGATGCCGTTGTGGTGAGCAAAGGTGTAACCGGCGGTATCATTTTTGCTGTTGATGTAAATAGCACCGACCTTAAAATCTGCGGGAGCGCCGGTCTCGCTCTGGGAAGCGGAAGCGCCTTCAGAAGATGCGGGAGCACTGCTGGCGGGGGCAGAAGAGCCACAGCCTGCCAAAGCACCCAGTACCAGGGTCAGAGCAAGCAACAGAGATAAAAACTTTTTCATTTTTTCTTTTCCTCCTTGCCTTTCGGCACATTTAAGACATTCTTTATGGAATCTCTTTTTTATGTAAATAAAATTACATACAAAGTTAATAGGCGGCGGATTATTTAAAATTTTGCCGCAAAGTAAAAATCACCCATAAAAAATGATACGGGTGAAGTTACCCGTTCCCAAAGGGTTAGGAACGGAACGTAATATGATCGGTATCCATAGAGTCGATGATGGCAAGACTTTCTACACGCAGGCCTTGCTTGCGAAGGGTGTCACCACCGTTTTGGTACCCTTTTTCTATGGCAATGGCAGCACCGCTGACAGAGGCACCGGCTTTTTGTGTAATTTCCAGCAAGCCGCACAAAGCATTGCCCACTGCCAGAAAATCGTCCACCAGAAGAATGTGGTCCTTGGCACAAAGAAGCTCTTTGCCCACAACAATGGTATAATCCTTTTGATGGGTATAGGAGTGTACTTTGGCACAATGCAGCTGCTCATCAAAGAGGTTGGAGGTCAAGTTTTTTTTGGCAAACACCACAGGAACATGCATATGAGAGGCTGCAGCCACTGCCAGCGCAATGCCGGAAGCTTCTACTGTCAGAATTTTGGTAACACCGCATCCCTCATACAAACGGGCAATTTCGGCACCAAGCTCCATAAGAAAGTCAACATCAAGATAATGATTTAAAAAACTGGAAACTTTTAAAATTTGCCCAGGCAACACTTTGCCATCACGCAGAATTCTTTCTTCCAAGGCCTTCATAATAGTTGCTCCTCCTCACACAAGAAATAAAAAAACCGGACCCAAAAAGTCCGGTTGCCAATTCAGCCGTACCAAGCAGTACAGCTTATACCAATAGTCGCAACTTTTCGGCGTGCGGTAGAAACATTTGGGCCATGTAATCCAAATCTATATTGGCAACTTCTTATGAAGCTATTGCGGTAAATTACCCAATAGCCTTTTTCCGACATAATCCTAACATATCGCACAATAAGATGTCAAACCCCAACAGGGGGCATCCTGCAAAAATAGGTGAATAAGATGAAACAAGACGAAATTTATCTCTTGAATTGGTCATTTTTACTTGTAACATCATATTGCTTGCGGCAGGTTATAAGTTGTCTTTTTTAAAATTTAAAATTAATTGTAATATTTTATGTTTAGCATGCTAAATTACAGTCATATTTTGAACAGTTGTATAATGTCTTAAAATGAAATATATGGTATACTGATTTTAGTTTTTTATAATTTAAAAGTAATTTTTAAAAACACGGATTTAATTATCGACAACAAACTGCGCCCGCCGCCATTCGGAGAGCGTCCACAGGAAGGACATTTATGAATAATCTGATTTTTGCGTTTAACTGCATCGCACCACTGTTTGTCATTATACTCCTTGGCTACTATTTAAAGGAAAAAGGCGCAATAAATCCCGAATTTATTGATGTTGCTTCTGATTTCAGCTTTAAATATTTGTTTCCTTTGGTCATGTTCCGCCAAATTTACAGCATTGATTTAAAAGAAAATTTAAACCCCGTATTTATTCTGTATGGATTGGTAGGATATGCAATATTTGGCATTTTAATATGGCTGATTGTGCCTCGTTTTATTAAAAGTAACCCTGTTCGGGGTGCTTTTATGCAGGGCATTTACCGCAGCAACTGTGTTTTGATGGGTGTGGCACTGGCGGGCAATGTTTTTGGCCCGGAGGGCAGTTTGCCCACTGTTTTACTACTGCCTTTTATTTCAGTACTTCAAAATATTGGTGCTGTTATATATCTTACCATCTACTCCCCAGAAGAAAAGGAGCTTTCGGTAGGCCAAATTTTGGTCAACATCAGCAAGAACCCCATTATCATCGGTGCGGTGGTGGGGATGATTTTTGCAGGATTTAAAATTCCCGTCCCCACCTTTTTGGTTTCCCCCATCAACGATCTGGCCAATATGGCTGCAAGCCTGGCACTTATTGCCCTGGGCGGGCAAATTGAGCTGAAGAACCTCTTTAGTAACACAAAGCTTATCTTTACAGGCTGCTTTATCAAA